>CAZELW010000081.1:0-6829 GCA_964513135.1 uncultured Dehalococcoidales bacterium | reverse complement strand
CTTTGGGAGAAGACGCCTCTCAAGTCCGTAAGGGGTCGGCACCTCAGGTGATGGCCGCCTTACGCAATGTGGTCATCGGTTTATTGCATGGTAGCGGAGCCCGTAATATCGCTGCGGCTATTAGAGAAAACGCCTGGCAGCCTCAGAGTTCATCTTTGCTTAAACTATTGTTTAAAGCCCTGGAAACCAAATGAAAAGACCCTGGGCGGTAATGGACTCGAACCAATGACCTCCTGCGTGTAAAGCAGATGCTCTAACCGACTGAGCTAACCGCCCGCGGAAAAGTGCGCTTGGAGAGAGTCGAACTCTCGACCTCAGCCTTCGCAGGGCTGCGCTCTATCCAATTGAGCTACAAGCGCAAAAAAAGATGGTGCCGAAGGAGAGATTTGAACTCTCATGTCTTGTGGACACTACGCCCTGAACGTAGCGCGTCTGCCATTCCGCCACTTCGGCACAGTAACAAGGGGTCAGCCTTACCGCTAACTCCATTGATCATTTTATCAGTAATATGGTTCTCCTGCAAGATCAAATTCTGCGATTGTTAATGTTCTATAATTTTGTCACCAGATAAGTGTTCTGGCCCCAAATCACTAAGGCCCGGACATTAGGTCCGGCAAGGTTTTTCAATCTGCCAAATCTTTCCGGCTAATGTATAAGTTAGGTCCGATTCCCTGGAGTGAACGTGGCCCAGGCGCCTGTCTCATTCATGTTACATACTCAGCAAATCCAGGCCAGATTCTTTGACTCAGGGAAGGTTGAGACTTATACTGCAATAGTGACACAAGAACCAAGCCATTCTCTCAATACCGGCGAGCTCGCTGTTAAAGCCGCCAGACTTGTTTCTCCGCTTGTCCCTTATATCGCGGTATCGGTTGGACTGCTGGTCTTTCACAATGCCTGGGCGACTTTGCTGGGTTACCATGTGGGGATGCTGGTCATATTACTCATCGTACGGCCGGAAATCCCGGTGAGGTCACTCTTCAGGAGTAAAGGCTGGAAAGTGCCTCTGGTCACAGCCGCTTTCGGAGCCTGCGGCGCACTCGTCTATTTCTTATGGCCTGTATTTTCAATATCCCCGGATATCAATCTGTACCTTCAGAAGATAGGCTTGAACGGTCCGACCTGGCCTTTTTTCCTGGCCTATTTCATCATAGTAAACCCGTTCCTCGAGGAATACTACTGGAGAGGCTACCTAGGCAATAGCTCAAAGCGCCTTATAATCAACGATCTGTTCTTCGCCGGATATCACGTGATAGTCCTGAGCGGTAAAGCAGCTACAATATGGCTGGTATTTGCTTTCCTGGTTCTGGTTTGTGCAGCCTGGTTCTGGAGACAGGCCAACAGATGGGGCGGCGGGCTATGGCCTTCCACTGTGTCCCATATCGCCGGCGATATGACAGTTCTCCTGGCCGTGTTTTTTATGGTACAGGGATAGTCCGGAAAATATAATCACAGGATAGAGCCAGGATAAAGCCGTCTGCAGCGGATGGAGTCAGTGTACATCTCTGAATAGCTTATAGGTCGGGCTGACACCGGTGCTCGTCTTTCCTGTAGCCGTAAGGAGGCATCTTTTCGCCCTCCACATAGATAGTCCTGCCATCTATCTCCACCCGCCCCTGCGCAATCAGGTCATGTACGGCGAACGGATATATCTTCCAGTCACCGGATACTTTTAATATCTCCTGCAAATTGGTACAGACAAGCTCCAGGGCGTCTCTTAATTCTTTTCCGGCAGCCGCGATAAAGCTTTCATAACTAACGAGGTTGTTTGTCCGGCTGAATGAGACTATTTTTTCGAACCTATCCAGCAAGCCCTTCGTCCCCCGGACTTCCAGTACAGACAGCGCCTGTTGGATATCCACGGGATTTGATTGGACCAGCACCGGCCCAGTATCTTCTCCCGTGTCAACAATGAATACCGTAGACCTCAACTCTTTCTCTCCGGCCAGGATTGCCCTGGCGGTCGGTATCCAGTGCAGGCCTGAATAACCCCTGGTAGTATCTCCGGGATGCACGTTTATCATACGCGGAAAGTATCTTTCCACCGTCCAGTCCGTAAGCCATTGATCATACCCTGCCATGCATATCAGGTCGGGTTGGCCGCCGAGTTTGCTCTCAATCAGCCGGACCGCCTCCTGTTCAAAACTCAATCTTTCCTGGCAGTTACGGGGTATCATTCCCGCAGGGTACCTTTTTCTGGCCTCTCTGAGGAAAGGAACATGGCTCAGTTCAATTGTCTCATGTTTGTTTTCTTTGGCGATTTTTAGCCCTTCGCAGCCTGGCCGGTTGGTAAAGACCAGGTAACGATGGTCGGGGTCTTTGGCGACGATTTCCCGGTAGTTCGTGCCGGAACCGGAGATAAAGCAGACTATCGTCATTCTTCTGCCGGACCTGTACGGATTATAGATAAATTCCCTCATGCGTTAATAATACCAGATACAGAGTTTGGTTGTTAATAGATGTTCCGCGATAAATAGATGCTTTCCGGGATCCGGGGGGAGAGAATCAGGATTAATGATTGATGATTAACTCAAGAGACGTTCTATAATAGAATTAAAAGGGAATAACCGGAGGTGGTGCAGATGGTGAATGCTGATCAAGTTAAAGAACATATTGTCAGGCATTTGAAATGGGACAGCAGTCTGAAAGGCTCCCGGATAAAGGTAGACTACGTCGGCAGGACCGCCATTCTCACCGGTACGGTGCCGAACCTGATAGCCCACGAAGCAGCCCAGAGGGCCGCACAGAGTATTCCCGGGGTTGATTCTGTTGAAAACCGCCTCACCGTGGCGTATGACCACAACCACCCTAATAAGACCGATGAAGCCCTCCAGTCTGACATCCAGAATGTATTGAAATGCGCAGCTGCCATAAATGCGGAGAAAATAAAGGTGAACGTACAGGACGGTATCGTCAATCTGGAAGGGACGGTGGATGCATTCTGGAAAAAGGACCGGGTGGAAGACCTGGTCTCCAGTGTGGACGGAGTCCTTAAAATCGATAACCGGGTAAGGGTAACACCATCTGAAAAGGTCCCCGACCAGTCGGTCCGCCAGGACATTATCGCAGCCCTGGGCAGAATGGAGGAGCCCGGCCTGGACAAGCTATCTGTGGAAGTCAAGGATGGAGTGGTAGCGCTTTCAGGCAGGGTCCCTACCTGGACGGCCTATTTTGATGTCGAGGACACCGCCCGTTTTACTGCCGGTGTGGTGGATGTAAAAAATAACCTGGAGATAGAATAAGTGTGTAAATTTTTGGCAAAATATTATATCATTGGAGTTAATGGCCAAAAAGATCAAACTCGACCTGCACACCCATCCAATCGAAGCCTTGAAAGACCGTATGGGAATCAAGGGAATTGGTGATATCAATGCTGAAGTAGCGCTGGCTATTGTAAAAGCAATCAAGTCCGCCGGACTGAACGGAATCGCAATCACGGAGCACAATAACTTCAATCATAGCTGGGTGGCCGCTTTGGAGATACTGGACCACTATTACAAGGAAAATCTGTTCATATTTCCGGGAGCAGAGATAGATTACGGCGGCCAGCAGTTCCTCCAGATTTATATCCCGGACTACTACCGCAGGCGCATCCCTTTCTTCAGCGGAAAGGAATGGTTTTTAATACTGGCCCACCCGGGTTACTATAACCCTCTGGACGCAAAAGAATACGACCAGGCTGTATTCGATGCGGTGGAAGAAGCCAGTCTGCACGGTGTCTTTACCAGCGCAAGGGAAATATCGAGAGATAGAAATATCCCTTCCATTATGGCCTCGGACGCCCACCAGTTGGAGGATATCGGTAAATTTTTTACCGAGTTTGAGTTACGCTAGGACCGATTCCACGGTCATTGGTCAACAACGGCAGCTTAAGTTCCAGATTATGGTTGTCCAGCCAATCTCTGCGTTCGTGCCACTGCGGGCAATACCGGGCAACCAGGTCCCAAAATTTTTTGGAATGACTCATCTCTTTAAGATGGCACAACTCATGGATGACAACGTAGTCCAGCACCGGCTCCGGTGCCATAATCAATCTCCAGTTAAAATTCAGGTTCTTCAGGCAGGAGCAACTTCCCCAGCGAGACTTCTGGTCGCGTATAACAACCCGGTTGTATGCCACTCCCACCTGTTTGCTGAACCTTTTAACTTTCTCTTTGATAATTTTAACCGCCTGCGCCCTCATCCAGGTTTCCAGGTCATGGGATGAAAAATCGGTGCCGGAGGTATTAAGACTGACGATCAGTGAATTTTGGTGCAACTTCACCACATTCAGACCACGGCCATTTCTTTTTTGCATTACTTTGAGACATTTACCAAGATAGGATACAGTGTTTGCCGGGCGGATGCCGGTTACCGGAGGTTCTGAGGTTTGACTGCAATATTTAGTAATATTGCGTAAAATCCATGCGGAGTTCGATCGTAGATAATCCGGCAGCTTGGTAATGTTATAATAGCGGGGGATTGTTACTGTAAGGCCGGTCTTGCTTCTTATATCTAACCAGATAAGCTTTGCTTTGAAACTGCTCTTTAACGTATATGATATTGTTTTTCCACCCAGGGTAATATCATACTTCCCTAATACTACTGGTCGTGCAGGTGCTTGATTATTCATCGTTTCTTTATGGCAGCTATTATACATGATTGCACCGCCTTTTGTAAATAGAAGTACTGACGAAAACTACAACATTATAGCACAATAATTCCCACAATATAAGTACCCAATTTAAACATTATTATGCATATAAAAGCCTGTTAAGGCGTTTAAACACGTTTGATACAGATTATGTAAAGCCTAACATGCATGAGATCATAGCAAGTATGTATAAAAGCGGTACCCGGATATTTATCAGCGCATATGAACTGAATTGAGAAATATCCCATGTTAAGTTATGATTATTTTAGATAAAATTGCAGGAGAATATGAATGAAATTAGCCGATAACCTGTATGCTTACATCTGGAAAGGAAACGATAA
Source organism: uncultured Dehalococcoidales bacterium (assembly GCA_964513135.1). Classification (GTDB taxonomy): domain Bacteria; phylum Chloroflexota; class Dehalococcoidia; order Dehalococcoidales; family UBA3254; genus CAZELW01. Next base: position 1,855 of record CAZELW010000081.1, on the reverse strand, counting down.
CAACTGCAACTCTTACATTTTTGCCGGCGTATTAAAAAATGATAAACACATCATTATTGATCCGGGGCATATTATTACTCCATATCTCAGGGAACCGGCTTTCGAAGTTTTATCGCGGGAGATAGAGAGTGACGGACTGAAAACGGAAGATATCGGGATGATCATCATTACTCATGCTCACCCCGACCATGTTGAAGCCGCCGGAAAATTCCGCGACAAGAGTAAAGCCCTGGTCGCTTTGCATAAAGATGAAGAAGCGATATACCAGATGTTCGGCGGAGGGAAGGCCGACCTGTACCTGGCAGAAGGCGAAGCCAAGGATGATATATTCAAGGCTAAACTGGAGATAATCCATACCCCCGGCCATTCGCCCGGTGAAATATCCGTCTACTGGCCGGAGAAAAAAGCCCTGGCTGTAGGAGACGTAATATTTTATCGAAATGTCGGAAGGGTCGATGTTCCCGGAGGGAACCCTCAACTGTTAATAGAAAGCATTGATAAATTATCCAAACTGGACACTGAATATCTTCTCTGTGGGCATCCTTACGGCCATCCCGGAGTTATTCACGGGAAGGACGCTATCCGCGAAAATATCAATTTCATTAAAGAGAACATATTTTTTTAATGAGTAGCGAATTAAGCGAACGGATCAAAATTTTAGCTAAATGGATGTTTGAAGCCGAACGTCTGGTGGTATTTACCGGAGCCGGCATCAGCACTGAGTCGGGACTGCCGGACTTCCGCGGGCCGAACGGCCTGTGGACCAGAAAAGCCAGGGGGCTACCCGCTGCCTCTGATACCAAAGGTTGGGCGTCCGTATCTCCCAATGAAGGGCACCGGGCCATTTTCGAACTGCAAGAGTTGAACAAGCTGAAATTCCTGATCTCCCAGAATGTCGATAACCTGCATTTAAAATCAGGCATCCGTCCTGAATTGCTGGCTGAACTTCACGGCAATCTGACTAAAATCCGCTGCAGCAAATGCGAGTTCAAAATGGACAATTTCGATGATGAAATCGTTTGCCCTGAATGCGGCGGCAAGATGGTACCCAGCGTAGTCGATTTCGGACAGTCACTGCCGCAGAAAGACCTGGCCCTGGCAATCCGGCATTCCAATGATTGCGACCTTTTCATAGTAGTTGGCTCCAGCCTGGTAGTTTTTCCGGCAGCCGATATGCCGAGGCTGGCGTTAGAATCCGGCGCCAGGCTGGTTATCATTAATGAAGGCGAAACACCGCTGGACAGCTCGGCCCACCTCCTTTTTCGGGAAAAAGCAGGGCCGGTATTAACTTCGGCAATCGCCCGACTCAAAGAGCTGATGCAATCCTCTTCCTGACTGTAATATTGGGGGGAGACCGGTAATCTGATGACAGATCAAATGAGACCACTGTTCGCGGACTTTAAATGCAGCAGCGACACCCTGCGGATATACCGGGGCGATGAATGTATTTTCAAATCCGACCAGAATGTCCTGGCCCCTCTCCTGGAGTATATCCTGAAATACAAAAAAGACGGCGACCGGACTACGCTGATGGACAAGGTCATGGGAAACGCCGCCGCTCTTTTATCCGTTAGCGCCGGCGCTGGGCTGGTCTATTCACCCCTCGGCAGTGAATTGGCCTCCGCGACATTAAAAAAGTACAGTGTTGAGTACTATCTGGAACGGACCGTGCCCTTCATTCTCGCCCGCAACGGGAAAGATATGTGTCCAATGGAGAAGCTGTCTTTAAATCAAAGCCCGGCTGGTTTTCTGGCAATCCTTAAACAAAAGCAAGGCTAACGACATCTTTTTACACAATATTAAATTACAGGACTGGAGATGCAATACAAAGTATTTATCACTAACAGCATACCCT
>CAZELW010000080.1:0-6838 GCA_964513135.1 uncultured Dehalococcoidales bacterium | reverse complement strand
CGACAGCGCGTAATGGAAGCTTCTCCTGGCGTCATCCTCATTCTGGTATTTAGCCGTCTCCAGATAGGTAGGATACATTTCTTCTATTTCGAAATTCTCACCCATGATGCCGCCCTGAAGGTTTTGAGATGTGCTGCCCAGTCCAAATACTGCCATTGAGTTGCAGGGGGCATCACCGAACTGCCCTTTCAGGACATTAAAGTGATTTTTGGCATGAATGGTTTCCGCGTACGAGATAGCGCGGAAAAGCCTGGCGACGTTAGGAAAACCATCGTCTTCCGCCTTCTGGGCCCAGATTTCATAACGCATGTGCGCCATGGACTCGCCGCCGTGAGCATTCCGTAGATGAGAAGCTGTTATCGCATGCATGGCAATCTCCTTTTTCCGGTTAGTCTGTAAATATCCACCCTGGATGCACCAACATCTATTAGATTCAAAGAAAAAAATGCCTGATTTTTCAGCCTCGCTCTGGGATGATTGATTCTCGCCTTACGGGGCCTCCGGCATGACACCCTGTTGCCGCAGCCGCTTTTTGCTCTATATAGATTATATTATGATTTATGGTCCACAGCTCAGGTTCCGTCCGCCGGCAAGATATGAGGTCTCTGCATCCACACTGCAATCCGGAGCACTTGACAGTATGCAAACTGCTGGTTTATTATGTGCTAATAATAGGATACCTAGTTGATCTAGGTATATCGTATATAATATAGATGAGGTCGATACAGGATGCCTCTGGAAAGGAAATTCACCCCCCTTCAGGACCTGATCAGCCTGGTAAATAAGAAAGCTATCGTAACGGGAGGGGCTTCGGGTATCGGTTACGCCATCTCTTACCGCCTGGCTGAAGCCGGAGCCGCGGTCACAATTGCCGATATTAACGAGGAAAAAGGCCGGAAAGCGGCGCAGGACCTCTCTTCCTGTGGATACCAGGCGACCTTCCAGGCCTGCGATGCCGGACAGGAAGAATCCATCATACAGGCGGTCGATAAGGCTGTTTCCGGTATGGGCGGACTGGACATCTTGGTAAATAATGCCGGCATCTTTCCCCCCACTCCCATCCAGGAACTGAATTCCGATACAATCGAGATGGTCCTCTCGGTAAACCTGAAAGGCCTTCTTTATTTCACCCGGGAGGCTAGCCGCCGGATGATCGAGCAGAAAGGTGGAGGATGTATCATAAACCTGGCTTCAATAGATTCACTTCACCCATCTCACAAAGATATGTCCGTGTATGATGCGTCTAAAGGCGCAGTGCTCACCTTGACCAGGAGCCTGGCCAAAGAACTGGCTCCCGACGGAATTCGTGTGAACGCCATCGCGCCGGGTGGAATTCTGACTGAGGGAGCAGTGGCTCAGCGTCCGGGACAAAACAGCCGCGCCAGCTTGAGGGAGTTCCAGTCCCGGATTCCTCTGGGTAAAATGGGAATAGCGGATGATATCGGGCGGGTAGCCCTGTTTCTGGCATCCGACCTGTCCGGATATATGACCGGAAGCGTCGTAGTGGTGGATGGGGGTTATTTAATTTCTTGAACCGGTCACATTTCACAAATTTTATTGAGTTTCGCTCTATATAGAAAAATACTTGGAATCGAGGTACAGGCATGGACACAGTTAGAATTATGGCCGATACTACCGCGAGTCTGCCCCCGGACCTGGCAAAGAAGCATAACATTAAAATTGTTCCCGCAGCCAATATCATCATTGATGGAAAAACCTATATCGAAAACGTTTCTATCAGCACCAGGGAAGCTTATGATCTGATCCGCAAGGACCCTGATAAATTCGTCACCTCAGCCATTACACCTGGGTTACTTCTGGACGCTTTCAAGGAATTGAGCCAGGAAACCAAAAATATCCTGTTCATCACCATTTCTTCTTCATTAAGCGCAGTCTATAAATCAGCGTCTACCGCCGCAGAGATTCTCCGCGAACAGTCACCGGAAACCAATATAAGAATAATCGACTCCAAGAGCGTCGCCGGCGGAGAAGGGCTGCTGGCACTGACTGCTGCCCGGGCAGCAGCGCTGAGTATGAACCTGGACCAGGTAGCCGCGGCAGTCGAAAAATGCCGGGAGCAGACCAGGTGCTTAATGATACTGGACACCCTGCGCTATATCTACCGCACAGGGAGAATGTCCAAGATGTCAGCCCGTATTGCTTCCTTATTCAATATCCGCCCGATAAACAAGTTGACTGAAGAAGGAACGGTAGAAATGGTAGACCGGGTAAGGAATCGCGAAGACGGCCTGCGGCGGCTGACAGAATTGGTCAAGGAGATGGCGCCTGCTGGCGACCTTGTTTTGATGATCAGTCACGGCGATTCCCCGGATATGGCTGGCAAATTGGCACAAAAGATGAAAGAGAACTTTAGCTGTAAGGATATCATCATCGGCGATTATAGTCCGGTTATGGGCTATGGGGGCGGACCGGGCGCTATGTGCCTTGCTTTTCACCCCGATCTAAAGTTGTTCTAGGAACAGGGCTTGTAATATAATAAGCTCTTGGTACTCGGAGAAAAACATTCGCCCCAAATCAGTGACTGGAGTTAATGATAATGGAAATTACCGCAACAAAATCACCGGCACTCGAATGCTTTCGGGAAATCAACCGCAGCTTCCCTAAAACCCGGGAAATTCTGGAGCATAAAGCCCAGGGCAAGAAGGTTCTCGGCTGGCTGTGTACCTATGTTCCGGAGGAGGTCATACATGCTGCCGGCGCTCTGCCTATCCGCATCACCGGATACTCCGAGGAAATGGAGCTTGAAGACGGTAATGCTTATCTCTATATCAATAACTGCTCTTTCTCCCGGAGCTGCCTTCAGCTAGGGTTGCGGAAAGAATACGATTTCCTGGATGGGGTGGTAGGTGGTTCTACCTGTGACGGAGCCCGCCGCCTGTTCGATCTGTGGCGTTATTATCTCAAACCTCCCTTCTTTCAGGTTTTAACTGTTCCCCGCAAGTCGACCGAGCGGGCCCATGAACTTTATTACAGCCAGATTGAGGACTTCAAGAATAACCTTGAAATCTTCATGGGTAAAAAAATCACTGATGAAGATTTGCTTAATTCGATCAAAGTGATGAATGAGTCCCGTTCTCTGCTAAGAGAACTGTATGAATTGCGTAAACTGGATGAGCCCCTTATCAGCGGACAGGAAACTATGGAAGTCCTGAACGGCAGCTTCCATATGCATAAAGAGCAATTTAATGCACAATTGAAAGAACTGATTGGCGATCTGAAGAAATCGGGCTCCGGACTGAAGGCCAAAGCCCGGCTGATGCTGGTTGGCAGTGTCATGACCAACCCTGAATTCGTTAAAAGCATCGAAGAACTGGATGTGTTAGTAGTATCGGATGAACTGTGCACCAGTACCCGTTACTGGTATGATCCGGTAGTATTGGAAGGGGCTAAGAATCCCCTGGAAGCCATCTCCCGGCGCTATCTGAATAACTTCCCCTGTGCCCGCATGTATCCTTCAACTGACCGCTTCGACCGTATTGTGAAGCTGGCCAGGGAAGCCAGGGTAGACGGCATTATCAGCCAGACGATCCGCTATTGTGTGCCTTATGCGCATGATATTCCCCTGTTAAGCGACCGGCTGAAGGCCGAAGGAATCCCGCTGCTGACCCTGGATGTGGAATACGGCACTTCGGGTTCCGGGCAAATTCGCACCCGCGTCCAGGCATTCATCGAGATGGTGGAGGGAAGAAAGTCGAAAGGATAGGATCGTGATAGAGACTCGAAAGAACCAGATTGAATCCTTATTGAGGGCCTGCCGTCTGGTAGCCCGGATGAACAATAACCGTGAGGACAGCTCTCAGAGCGAACAGCTATATTACCGGATGCTGGAAAAATATTTTTCCAGTGTCCTTAATGCGAAAAAAGAAGGCGGGTTTATCGCCGGACACACGGTCTTCTTTCCGGTTGAAGTCCTTTACGCCATGGGTATCTCTCCGCTGCATAATGAGGTAGCTACATGGACCTCGTCGCTCCTTCTTGGCAATCAGATGGAGTTCCTCAATGGCGGGGCAGAAGCCGGGCTGGCAGCCGAGATCTGCTCTCCTCATCGCGGGCTGGCCGGCGCCTATTTCCGGAAGATGCTGCCTGAACCCGACGCCGTATTGTGGACTAATCTGATTTGCGATAATACCGCCAAAAGCGGCGAATATATCATGGAGATGACCGGAGCTCCCGGTTTCTTCCTTGATCACCCCTTCGGCCACAGCGATATCGAAAAGCAGTATATGGTCGATGAAATCAAAGATATGATCGGTTTTCTTGAAAATGCTTCCGGCCGCAGGATGGATTGGGACAAACTGGCACAAAATGTCGCCGAGATGGACAAACAGATCAAGCTTCAGGCGGAAATCTGTGAGTTGCGCAAGGCCGTTCCTTCCCCCTTTGCCACCCGGCGTTTCCTGGAACTGCTCTCGGCGGAATATATGTTTGCCAGTCAGCCGGAATTGACCGAATATTTGCAGACGCTGCGAGATGAATTGGCCGCAATGGTCAATAAAGGCATTGGGGCGGTAAAACAGGAACGTTTCCGTTTGATGAGCTTCTTTATACCACCGCTTTACCTGATAGGCTTCCTGGAAAATCTCTCCCAGGAGTTCGGCGCAGTCAGCGTAGTAGAGCCGCTTTTCACCTACTGGAAGTATGAGCCGCTCGATCCTTCTAAACCCCTCGAGAGCATCGTCCAGAAGTCTTATATGATTCCGGAATCCCGCACTATGTACGGTCCGTTAGGAAAGGGAACGCTTCAGGATATTACTGATTGCGCCCGTGACTATAAAGTAGATGGAGCTGTTTATTATGCCTTCATCGGCTGCCGCCATTCCTGTGCCACGATCAAAATGTTCAAAGACCTGCTGAATGACATGGATGTCCCGGTCCTGACCATGGACTGCGATATTGTTGACCCTACCGTCAATAACCAGCACGAAGTGCGGCAAAAAATGGAACAGTTCTTTGAGTTATTGGAGGACAGGTAAGTTGTAAGTACCGGATTGTAAGTTACCGGTTTTGGGTAACATGCAGAATTATTAAATACCGGACATATGGCAAAATCCCATTCATTGCTATGAGCTTTACAGGCTTACAGTCCCAATTCAGTAGTATAAATTGTGTAATTTGAAGAAGAGGAGAAAGCTGGAGATATACCTCGCTTTCTATTGAACTTAAGACTATAAGGTGGTCCATATGAAAGCTCTGGGAATTGATATTGGTAGTTTAAATGTAAAAGCGGTAATTCTGGACAGCGTAGGCCCTCTGGCCTCGACCCGGATGCCGGCCGGTGAGGGAGTTGAAGCAATCGCTAAAACAGCCATGGATGAAGTAATCAAGAAAGCCGGGTTAACCCCGGATGGCTGGTATGTGGTAGCTACCGGAGTCGGCGGCAAGGAGGTCACCTTCAGCCAGCAGCAGAAAGCCATCACTACCTGCCTGGCGCGGGGGGTTAACAAACTTTTCCCGACCGCCCGGATGGTTGTTGATTTAGGTGCTGAAACCAGTACCGTCCTCAAAATCAACGAGCTAGGCCGTGTTACCGACTGGGCGGGGCAGGACAAATGCGCCGCCGGGACCGGCATGTTCCTCCAGGCGATGGCCAAGGTGATGCAGGTCAGCCTGGAAGAAATGGCGGAGCTTTCCTTGCGGGCGGAAAAGCGAGCGGATATCTCCGGCACTTGCGCCGTGTTCGCGGAATCCGAAGTGATCTCTCATATCCACCGGGTGCCCCCAACCCCTAAAGAGGAAATTATCGCCGGGATTCATGCGTCAATGGTCAGCCGCATCATGGGTCTTCTTAAAAGGGTCGGGATCGAAAAGGACGTGGCGGTGGTGGGTGGTGTAGCCCGCAATAAAGGGCTGATCGATATCCTGGAAAAGGAAATCGGTTTTAAAGTACTGGTACCGGAAGATCCCGAGATGGCGGCAGCATTGGGGGCGGCTGTCCTGGCCAAAGAAAATATCGAGAAGGGTGTTAAATAGATGTTGACAGCGGGTATTGATATCGGGTCACGTGCTTCTAAAGCTGTTGTTTTGAAAGACGGTGAGATACTGTCTTCCTATATCGGTGATACCGGGGCTGAAAGCGTAGTCACCTCCCGGACTACCATGGCAAAAACTCTGGAAGGCACCGGACTCGAAATAAAGGATATAAGCTATATTGTCGCTACCGGCTACGGACGGGTGCTGGTGCCCTTTGCCAATGAAAATATTTCTGAAATAAGCTGCCATGCCCGGGGGATCAACTACTACTTTCCCTCAGTGCGCACTATCCTGGATATGGGAGGACAGGACTGCAAGGCTATCAGTGTCGACTCCGAGGGCAAAGTTACCAACTTTGTTATGAACGATAAATGCGCCGGCGGGACCGGCCGCTTCCTGGAAATGATTGCCGAAGTGCTCGGCGTCTGCCTGGAGGATATCGGTGAGACCGCCCTTCAGTCCAGATCGGCTATTCCCTTCAATACCATTTGCGCGGTTTTCGCCCGGTCTGAAGCCGTGGCTTATCTCCGCAAGGGCATCTCCAAAGCAGACATTTTGGCTGGCCTGAATGAAGCTATCTCCGTGCGCTGCCTGAACCTGTTAAAGAAGGTCTCCATACAGAAAGACTTCAGCATCAGCGGAGGTATCGCCAAAAACAAAGGCATGGTAGCCAAAATCACCGAGAAAGTAGGAATGGAACCCCTGCTGGCGCCCGACCCGCAGCTTGCCGGATGCCTGGGAGCCGCTCTGTTCGCCAGAGACCGCGCCGAGGGCAAAGGTAAAAAAGAGGAGATGAAAATCAAGATCGGAAGAGCGTCGTGTAGGGAAAGAGTGTAGGATAGGGTGT
>CAZELW010000079.1:5770-6855 GCA_964513135.1 uncultured Dehalococcoidales bacterium | reverse complement strand
GAGATGGAATCTCGTGACTGGAGTTCAGACGTGTGCTCTTCCGATCTGGTAGCGATTGTGCATAAAGGCAGGATTTCCTCCACTGAAGTCAAAGTACATGCCGTAGTGGGAGATGTCCGCAATAAAAGGCCTTTGATAGTAGATGACATAATCAGTACCGGTGGTACCATAGAAGCCGCGGCTCAAGCTCTCCTGGAAGCCGGCTGTTCGCCGGAGATATCCGTGGCAGCTACGCACGGATTGTTGGTTGGCCCTGCCATAAAACGTCTGAATAGCTTCCCTCTAAAGCATTTGTTTTTAACTAACAGCCTGCCCGGACTTATGGATAAGGCTTTGCCGGTTGAGGAAGTTGACCTGGGACCGTTATTGGCCGGGGTCATCCGGCGCTTGTATAATCGTGAGTCAATCGTTGACCTGCTGGTTCACTTATGAGCAGTGATATCACCCTGTTTCTCAGCGGTGATGTGATGACCGGAAGAGGAATTGATCAGGTCCTGCCCTTCCCCGGCGATCCGGTTATCCATGAATCATATGTTAAAAATGCCGTCCGGTATGTCACTCTGGCTGAAGAAGTCAATGGTCCGATCCCGCGGCAGGTCGATTTCTCCTATATCTGGGGAGATGCGCTCGACGAACTTGAGAAGGTCTCGCCCGATGTCCGCATAATTAACCTGGAGACCGCCGTTACCCGCAGTAATGATTACTGGAAAGGTAAAGGCATCAATTATCGTATGAATCCGGATAATGTCCCCTGCCTGACCGCCGCCGGCATCGATTGCTGCTCTCTGGCTAATAATCACACTCTGGACTGGGGATATGCCGGCCTTCAGGAAACCCTGGAAACGCTGCACAAAGTCAAAGTAAAAACCGCTGGAGCGGGTATCAATCTCAGGGAAGCAGAGGCTCCGGAGGTTTTGGAGGTGGAAGGGAAAGGCAGAGTCCTGCTGTTGGCCTTTGGTTCTACTACCAGCGGTATTCCCTGGCTCTGGGCCGCTCGACCGGATAAGCCAGGGGTGAATCTCCTGCCCGACCTTTCAAAGGAAACGGTCAATACCATTAAAACACAGGTGGACCTGGTAAAGCAG
>CAZELW010000079.1:0-5760 GCA_964513135.1 uncultured Dehalococcoidales bacterium | reverse complement strand
GGCGATGTAGTCATCTTCTCGGTCCATTGGGGAGGTAACTGGGGGTATGAAATCCCGGAGGGGCAAATTCAGTTTGCTCACTGGCTTATCGACCATGCCGGTGTCGATATCGTCTACGGCCATTCCTCGCACCATGCCAAAGCTTTCGAGATCTATAAAGACAGGCTGGTCCTGTATGGCTGCGGCAACTTCCTGGACGATTATGAAGGGATCACCGGCTATGAAGAATTCCGTCCGGACTTAAGCCTGATGTATTTCCCCAGCCTGGACCCTCTGACCGGAAAACTGGTTTCCCTCCGGATGGTCCCGATGCAGATTAAGCGCTTTAAGTTAAACTATGCGGTGGAATCCGATGCCGTGTGGCTCATGGGCATCCTGAATAGAGAAGGAAAGCGGTTCGGTACTAAAGTTGGACAGGGACAAAATAACTCGATAATATTACACCCTGATTGATACAACACCGATCCCATCATTTAAGCCGGTGGGAGTAATTTTGATATCTAATCAGGTGCTTAAAAAGAGGGTATATAATTAATCAGGAGGGTGATGGGATGTATTCTGTAAAGAGATTGGATGATAGCCATTTAGCCAGGATTAAAGAATTGGAACAAAAGTTAGACTGCTGCATTGTGGCCTTTGACCAATTACCTGAGCCGGCGGAACTTTCAGGCTTGCAGCTTGAGGACCTGAATAACCTGGAAAGGGAAACCGGGTCTGTCCTGGTGGCTTATAAATGTAAATAAACGGTTACAGGCATAGTTCTTACCTTCCAACCTCTAACCAATAGCTTTAATGACCCGGGCATAATCTTCTAAAGATGAAAAAAGAAAATCGGGTTGGTGCTGCCTTAAATCTTCCGGGGTATGGAAACCCGTGGCTACGGCAATAGTCAGGGCCTGAAACTTTTTGCCGCTATCAATATCTCGAGTTGAGTCTCCAATAATCACAATCTCTTTGCCCTGGAATTTCTTTCCGCTGGTCATCTCTGCTCTATCAATAGCCAGTTGAATCATACCGCTCCGGCTGTCAGCCTCGGTACCATACACAGCAAAACGAAAATATTTGCCAAGTCCTGTTGCCTGGAAAACCCGCTTGACAATGCCCGGCGAGTCACCGGTATAGAGAGCGATCAGATTATCATTCCTGGATAGCTCATCCAGAAGGTTTTTAACTCCCGGCAGAATAAAATTCTCGGCATCATCCGGGACCAGGGAGTCAAAGATTTGCTCGTAGCTGCTCAAAAGTTCTTGTTGCTTACTGTGGACTTTGCCTTCATCCACACCCTTTAGTTTTGCCAGTTCAGTAAAGTTGTCAATCAGGCTTTTTCCGGCAAAGTCTATCTCCGTCAGCCTGGCTTCTACGCCAAAATATTTTCGAAAAAGCTCCCGGGTGGCCTGATCATGGATGGCAATCAGGTCTACCAGGGTTTGGTCCAGGTCGAAGATTATCAGTTTCATCAGCCTTTGACGACCCCGATCGGCCGGGTTCGGGCGATGATTCTGGAGATCCCGGCATTCTCGCAGACCTGGACCACCTTGTTCACATCTTTATAGGCGACGGAAGCCTCTTCTGCCAGCCCGGACATGCTGCCGGCCCGGACGGCAATTCCACGAGATTCCAGTTCCTGCAGGACATCTTTGCCCCGGACGTGTTTTTTCACTGCCGCTCGACTTTGCATTCTGCCCGCTCCGTGACAGGTGGAGCCGAAAGTTTCATGCATGGCTCGCTCAGTACCGACCAGAACATAGGAGACCCGCCCCATGTCCCCGGGAATCAGCACTGGCTGTCCGATTTTCATGTATTTCTCGGGCAGGACCGGATGGCCGGCGGGATAGGCCCGGGTTGCGCCCTTGCGGTGGACGCAGACCATCATTTTTCGACCATCTACGGTATGCTCCTCCATCTTGGCGATATTGTGGGCTACATCATAGACCAGTTCCAACCCGGCTTCCTCTTCACATTTCTTCAGTACGCTGCAAAAGGATTCTCTTACCCAGTGCATGATACACTGCCGGTTTGCCCAGGCATAGTTAGCGGCACATCTCATGGCGGCCAGGTAGTCCTGACCTTCGGGTGATCTGATCGGAGCGCAGGCAAGCTGGCGGTCGGGGAGCTCGATTCCATATCTTGCCATGGCATCCCCCATCAGCTTAATGTAATCTGTGGCCACCTGGTGCCCCAGTCCCCGCGAACCGCAATGAATAAGCAGCACTACCTGGCCGATCTCGTTAATCCCCATTAGATGGGCAATATTCCGTTCGGCTATCTCGTCCACCACGGCCACTTCCAGGAAATGGTTCCCGGAACCCAGCGTTCCTAGCTCCGGCATACCTCGTTGTTTGGCCTTCTCGCTCACTTTGGCCGGATTAGCTTCGGCGATCTGGCCGTTTTCTTCGGTAGTCTCTAAATCCTGGGGTTTACCATAGCCCCTCTCAACAGCCCACCGGGAGCCTTTAGCCAGCACCTCGTCGATTTCTCTGCTGCTCAGCTTTATTTTGCCTTTGGATCCTACCCCGGAAGGAATATTATGAAACAGACTGTCAACCAGCTCACCTCTTTTTGCGTAAACCTCCGCTTCCGTCAGATTGGTCCGCAGTAGTCGGACACCGCAGTTAATGTCGAAACCCACTCCGCCTGGAGAGATGATACCTGTCTCCATATCGAAGGCGGCTACTCCGCCGATGGGAAAGCCGTAGCCCCAGTGGACATCCGGCATCGCCAGGGAATATTTGAGTATCCCCGGCAGAAATGCCACATTAGCCACTTGATCGGCGGCGTGCTCTTCCAGGATGTGGGGAAGCATATCTCGGCTGGCGTAAATCAGACCGGGCACTCTCATCCCGGTTTTATAGCTTTTGGGAATTTCCCAGCGATAATCATCAATCTTGACCAGAGTCCCAACCTTACTTACCATAGATCACCTCTCAGATATCAAAAATCACCTGCACCTGGTTTTTCTCCGCATCTACCTTGAGCTGGTGATAGGTCGCCGCCTTTACCCCCAGCTTTATTTCATGCCGTTCGGGATCAACCTTTTCACCATGACAGACAGCCTTAATCTTATGACCATCGAACTCTTGAATCTCACACTCTTTGAAGACTATTTGCTCCGTATCAAACAGGTAAATCAGATGATTAAGCCATTCGAAAAGCAGGTCTTCCGGGTTCTTTTCTTGCAGCTCAACCGTCCGCGATTCCACTTGTCTCACTTTACGGAGGTCGGTGATGAGTGAGAACAAACCATAGGCCGCATTACTGAAGGCTTCCGCCAGATTCTGTCCGTATGCGGTCAACCCGATATCGGCGGTATGTTCGATCAGATCAAACTTTTTCAAATCCTGCTTCCTTCACCTTTCTGGCGCTCAAATATTTAACCAACCAGTAAAAGACAATTATTTTGGCGTTTTACTCCCGGTTGGGGTTGATATCTGGCGCAGGGTTTCGGCGACCACGCGGTCGTTGCCCCTCAAGGCCAGGGAGATGTCGCCCAGGGACAGCATCCCCACCAGTTTACCATCTTCAATCACCGGCAGACGGCGAACCTGCTCTTCGGCCATGATATTGGCCGCTTCTTCCAGGTCCATATCCGGGGATGCCGTGCGAGGGTTTTCCTTCATAAATTCCCTGGCCTTGCATTCCTTAAGCCCATAGTCCAATCGATCGCATGAAATAGCGATGTCCCGGTCGGTAATGATCCCGACTAATCTTTTGTCTTCGCAGATAGGTAAAGCTCCTACTCCGTGAATCCTCATCATGGTGGCAATGGTATCCAGGCTGGCCTCCGGAGAAGCGCAGTGTACCTCTTTTAAAGCTATGTCTCTGACCTTCATCGAAACCACCTCCTGATTATGTGTTACTCCATTTTTGGAGATTGCACAAACCATTGGCGGGATTTACTATTATTTTCCCGTAAAAAAAGCTGGTTTGAATTTATTTTCTGGCAGTAATAAATCAGATGTATTCAATCGCAGGACTTCTGGCTTTGCGGTTCAGCCTGATTAATTAAACCGGATACCGAATTTTTAACATTTTCTAAGCATTTTCATTTATCCTGCTCGCCGACATATTGGGATAAGCTTTTTTTAGTTATATAACTGGAATTAGAAGCTGGATATAATCTGTCTCCAGTGAAAGAAAAAATTATTAAGGAGGAATACTGACATGATGGAGAGGTGGAGACCGCGGACTCTTAGCTTACCCAGGGCTTTTAGAGAAATGGAAGAAGAAATGGAACGCATGATGGAGGAGCCATTCCGGACCTGGCCTGTACGTCTGTACTGGCGCAGGGCCCCGGGAGAGAGATTGGCCTGGGCGCCTTCAATGGATATGTATGAGAAAGAGGACAGCTATATCCTGCGATTTGATCTCTCCGGGGTGAAGCCGGAAGAAGTGGACATTTCGATGAGCGGGGATACTTTAACTGTTAAGGGTGACAGAAATCCTCCTGAGGGTATTAAAGAAGAGGAGTGGCAGGCCTCTGAGATGTGCTATGGGCCTTTCTCCCGGTCGATTACTTTTCCTATGGGGGTCAATGCCGATAAAATAGAGGCCAATTTCGATAACGGCATCCTCGAAATACACCTGCCGAAAACTGAAGAGGTTAAGCCCAAACAAATCAAGATCCAGGCCAAGCAGCTTAAAGGAGGTAAGAGTTAAACCAGGCTGTTGCCCGCGGCGACCCGGGGGGGCGCCCGTGGTACTGTTCGCTGCCGCTGGCTTATAAGGTATATATTCTGCTGGAAGGACAGGCGGCATATTGGGACTCTGTTTCCCGAAAGCCTGAGGGCCTATCTATATTTCGGAAATCTCCGGATAGGCCCTCAGGTCTGACAGGTTCTCAGGGAGTCACTGTGGTGAGGTGATCTGGATGTGTTATATTTCGTTTATAAACTCACGTTACGGCTTAAGTAAATTCAAATCTCAAAGGGCCGTGGGCCGGGGTCGACCCGAACCCCGCCCGAACCCTCCTCCCCCTGTCACCCTGGAGGAGCCTCATTCCTTAACACCTGAGGCGGCGAATGAGGCGACCAAGCATCGCAGGAATGGGCGGCCTCCTTCTTCCCTTAATCATTAATCGTCATCCCCCCGCCCTGGCCGTAAGTTGGGTTGTAGAGAGGTAAAGTAATGGAAGAGGATAGAATAGTTAAGACTGATGCCGAATGGAAGAAAATCCTGCCTCCTGAGGTGTACCGCGTTACCCGCGCCGGAGGCACCGAGCCCGCCTTCACCGGCAAATACCATGATTTCAAAGGCAAGGGTATCTACCGGTGTGCTAACTGTGGGTATGATCTCTTCAGTTCGGAGACCAAGTTCGACTCAGGGACCGGCTGGCCAAGCTTCTGGAAACCGATTTCCGAGAGAAGTGTCAAGACAGGAATAGATACCAGTGGAGGCATGGTCAGGACCGAGGTCCTGTGCCGCCGCTGTGATGCCCACCTGGGACACGTCTTTCAGGATGGGCCGCCGCCTACTGGCCTGCGGTACTGTATGAACTCTGCCGCGCTTGTCTTTGTTCCTGAAACCGAACTGGCGAAGAAGCAAGAAGCCACCGCCATTTAAGCCAGTCCGAAATAAATCGGAAATAATGCTTCGAAAAGCCAGTCTGCATTTCGCAGGGAAAGATGAATGGCAAATCAACTGCTGCAAAAAATCGAAGCCTCGGATAGCGAAGGCGTATTACAGCTTGTTAAGAAAAGGATAATCAAAGATGATCGGGCCTGGCAAGTCCATCTGTCTTTATTCCCCCTGGTACAGCGCGTA
>CAZELW010000078.1:4048-6917 GCA_964513135.1 uncultured Dehalococcoidales bacterium | reverse complement strand
GTCCTTGATTCTCTGAAGCTCCTCTTCCATGGAAAACTGGTCTTCGCCCCATAGTATATACAGCAAAACAGACCTCCTGTAATCTGTCCCCATTTTACCATTATTCAGGGTATAGAGGCACTTAACTTTTGATTGAAGAAAGCCCCGCTTCAGAGTAGAATGGAACTGGATTTCCAGCGAGAATTCCCCATCCGGCTGTGGTACCGGAAAAACTCGTTCCTGGTCGCCTTAGGTGGCGTATAATCTCAGGATGGGGATTTTTTCTGGCAGAAAGTACGAGGAAAGCATATGAGTGTAGATATCGGTATTATAGGGCTGTCGAAAAGTGGCAAGACCACCATTTTCAATGGGTTGACCGGGGGCAAAGCGGCCACCGGGGGTTATTCCTCGAAGGCCCAGGCTAATATCGGCATGGCTAGCGTTCCGGACGACCGTCTGTATAAGTTGGCGGAGATCTTCCATCCCCGGAAGATCGTCCACGCCGAGGTCAAGTATATCGATATCGGAGCTTCAGTCAAGGAAATGGCCACTGATAAAGGCATCGGCGGACAGCTTCTCAATCAGCTCTCCACAGTCGATGTCCTGGTGAACGTGGTCCGCACATTCAAGGATGACAGCCTGCCCCATCCGGAGGGCAGCCTGGATGCGGTCCGGGATATCGAGGCCATGAACCTGGAACTGGCTTTTTCCGACCTGGCGATCATGGAAAAGCGGCTGGAAAAGATGGAAGGCTCTATGAAGGCGGCCAAACCCGCCGAGCGCCAGATGGCCCAGCGGGAGCAGGAGCTGTTATTGAGAATCAAGTCCGACCTGGAGAAGGATATCCCGATACGGGAGATGCAGCTAACACCGGAAGAGGTCAAGTCCCTCAGTAACTATCAGTTCCTCACCGCCAAGCCTTTGTTAACAGTGGTAAACATCGGCGAAGACGAGCTTCCTCAGGCCAGGGCTATCGAGGATGATTTGAATAAACGCTTCGCCAAACCGAAAAGCCGGGTAATCGCCTCCTGCGGCAAACTGGAGATGGAGCTTTCCCAGATGGGAGAAGAAGCCATGCAGGAGTTCCGCCAGGAGTTCGGCATGCAGGAGTCCGGCCTGGATCGGACGATCAAAGTTTCTTATGAGCTGCTGGACCTGATCTCTTTTCTCACGGTAGGAGAGGATGAATGCCGGGCCTGGCCGATCAAAAACGGCACGGAAGCGGTGAAAGCCGCCGGTAAGATCCATACCGATATTGAACGGGGTTTCATCCGGGCTGAAGTGATACATTACACCGACCTTCTGAGAGTGGGAGGCCTGGTGGAAGCTAAAAAGCAGGGACTGCTGCGTCTGGAAGGTAAGACCTACATTGTGCGCGACGGGGACGTGATTAACTTCCTCTTTAATGTGTAGGGTTCTTGCTGCAGAACTTGACCAGCTCGGCGAACTCGTTGATGCGGATAGAGTTGTTGGTCTCCAGGAACCCGTCGTAGGTCAGGTTGATCCACGGCTTCTGATACTGAGCGCTGAATTTATCAGCCATGGCCGCCACAATGCCGCCCGGCATACAGCCGTGGGGCATCACTGAGATAACCCCGGCAAACTCCGGATTTTCCAGCCATTCGATGCCGCCGCCGATGCTTAAGACGGCCTCGCTCCCGCAGCGGGACGACAGGTAGCGCCCGGACAGGGCCAGCAAGTCTGCCGTGGAAGGCTCTTTTTCTTTGATAACGTCCTCGAAGCAGCCGGCAATCCGGCGCTCATCGCGGTCCTGGATGCGTTTCTTGATGTAGCTGACGATCATCTTCTTGATCTTCCGGTCTTTAACGGCGTCTTCGAGGTTGCGGTGTGAGGTATATTTCAGCCATTCTCCCATGGGAGACACCACTACCTCCAGGCCGGCGTTCTCGCAGACCCTCACCAGGTCTTTATTGCTGAAGCGGTTGGACCGCAGGTAAATTTCCCCGTTAATGCCCACCAGCGGTCGGCGCGGCAAAGAGGGATCGATCAGGGCTCTAAATTCCCGGGTCGCCTGCTTCAGGGTTTCATCCAGATCAGCCTTCCGGCGCGTCTCCTCGGCGATCTTCTTCAGATATATATCGAACAGCCTGTCGCTAGCCCCTTTTTCTTTCTCATACGGCCTTGTCCTCCAGAGAAGCCTTTGCAGCATATCCACCGCTACAATCCCCTTCCAGGCCAGCCGCTCGAACCCTGGCCCCAGACCGATATCGCGGTAGGCATTATTGGAGACCGTGGCCCGTATAGTTAGATCGAAACCCAGGTCCTTGAGTATGCGGATCTGCTCGATAGCGTATTTTCCCAGGCGGCAGGGACCGTAAGACCCGGCCATATAGCCTTCGACATTTTCGTGATTGTGGCCGTTTTCCCGGTAAAATCTCAGGAAGTCCCCCAATGTGACCCTGTAGGGCAAACACTCGGTACCGGAAGTCACCTGGTTGCTGTAAAGTATATTCCTTTCATCCGGTTCTGGAAGGGCAACAGCTTTGACTCCGAAGGCTTCCATGGCCGCTGCCAGGACATCGACATGTGGCGCCATACGGGGAATTATCACGGTCTTGTCAGTGTTTACCACTGCTGTCGTGCCGCGGTAAATATCTTCCGCGTTGACCTTCACCGGTTTACCGGAAAGGGCATAGCCCTTAATGGTATCCACGAAAGCCTCCAGGCGAGTCACCAGTCCGGCTTCCGCAGCGTGTTCATCGATCTCCAGTTGCCCCATGGGTTTGCCGCCCATGATATCTACCAGCTCACCCAGGATGAATGAGTTGGGACCGCAGCCGAAGTTGGTCAAAGCCAGACCGTAAAGCTGTGGGTCCCGCGCGGAAATATCGGCGCCGGCCAGCATCCGGCTTTCATACGACCAGTACGG
>CAZELW010000078.1:0-3948 GCA_964513135.1 uncultured Dehalococcoidales bacterium | reverse complement strand
TGAATCCCGGCCAGGGCCGCCTGGCGGCCTTTTTCACCGCTGAATCCCATCCTGACAGCGATGTCTCTCAGGTTCTGAATCACTTCATCATCGCCCCGGCTGAAATCTATGATAGGAATAAGCAGCTTCTTTTCCAATCCCAGGACCTGGCGGACTATAAAGGGAGAAGCCTGTACCAGAGGACAGGCATATTTCTGGTTCTCATCGCCTTCTTTTATACCCAGCCGTATTGCGCAGGGGAAAACGATATAATCACACTCTTTCAGCGCCGCGGCATGGCCGTGCACCAGCTTGATAGGGAAGCAGCTGTCGGTATAAGCCAGTTCTACCGAATTCTCCAGAATCTCCTTGTTGGTCTTGCTGGAGAGGACAGTCCTGACGCCAAGAGAGTTCAGGAATCCGATCAAAAGGGGAGCATAGTCGTATACCAGAAGCGCCCGCGGGATGCCCACCAGAGGACCGCTCCCGGTGTTTTCCCGGTATTCGCGGAAAAGAAGCTTTTCCCTCTCATCAAAGGCTGTCTGTCTTCTCGCCTGGTCCAGGGTGCTGTCGTATTTATCGCAACGGCTGCCGTAGAAGGTCGGTTTTTCACCCGGCACTCTCATCCGGGTAATGGCGCAGTTATTATCGCAGCCGTTGCAGGTAAAGGTTGACAGGTCGCAGTCTGCTTCAATTATTTTCTGGAAACCTTTGAATTTGGACTTCTGCCCGACGGCGGCCTCCTTCGCCAGAATGGCCGCCCCAATGGCGCCGGACACCTCCCGGTGCTCGGCTACCAGAAGCTGTTTTCCGGGAAGCTGCTGGTGAAAAGCGGAAACGACGGCTTTATTGTAAAAGACCGCTCCCGCCAGGATAATTTTGTTTCCCAGCTTACGCGTGCCGACCACTTTGGATAAGTAGTTCTTGGCAATGGAATTGGCCAGGCTGGCGGTGATCATTTGTATGGATACGCCTTCGCGTTGGGCTGAAGGGACCGCCTGGCCCATGAAAGCCGCACAGCGAGTACCCAGGTCGATGGTGTGAGGAGCTTGAAAAGCCAGGTCCGCGAATTCACCGTTTTTAACCGAGACTCCCAGCATCTCAGCCATTTCGTCAATAAAGCTGCCGGTCCCGGCAGCGCAGGCCTTGTTCATCTGGTAGTCCACCACCACTCCGTTGCGCTTGATCACCAGCTTGGAGTCCTGGCCCCCAATTTCAATGATATCAGCCTCAGGATCGATATCAGCAGCAGCCCGGGTCTGGGCTGTGATTTCATTTTTGATCAAATCGGCGCCGATCAGGCTGCCGATCAGGTAGCGGCCGGAACCGGTCACGCCCGCCCCGGCGATTGTCACTTTGTCCGCTCCCTCTGCCAGTAAATTGGCCAGGACCTGCTTCACAGCATCTACCGGCCGGCCGGCGGTCATCAGGTAATTCTTGGCCAGGATCTTCCGCCCGGTCTCATCCAGTATTACGGCCTTGGTGCTGGTAGAACCGACATCCACCCCCAGGTAGCCGGTACAGGCTGAGGTGATGCCGCCCTTGAGGGCATTGCCCGGCATAGAGACGTCCTGGAGTTGGGGCAGTTCATAATAATGCCGTCCTGCATCCGTTTCAGGGAGAAGACGCACCTCCGAGGTCTTGTCACGGGTCAGCAGCGCCGACCCGATTGATTCCATATATAAGTAATTCTCCGGGACCGTCACCCGGACGTCATGGCCGTTGCGGCTGGAAAGCATTTCGTTCAGGGCTTTGGCGATGGCCCCGTTCGCCGCCACCCCACCCACAAAAAAGACCGGTTCGGAGAAAACGCCCTTCTTGAGGGCTATTACCATACGGGCAATACTCTCGCAAAGGGCGTAAAGCATGGCTTCTACGGAAACGCCCTTCTGCTGCAAATGTATGAGATCACTTTTGGCAAATACAGAGCAGCGGGCGGCAATGCGCGGCGGGCTCCCCTGAAAATTCAGGGCCAATCTGGCGAAGTCCTCGATCTTGATGCCCAGGCGGTAGGCCTGCTGCTCCATAAAACGGCCCGTACCTGCGGCGCAAAGAGGATTGGAAGCCACCTTCCAGGGCTTTTTCAGCCCATCTTCCAGCTCGATTACCAGTGAACTCTGACCGCCCACCTGGATAATGGTGCGAGCTTCGGGATGATATTGCAGCAGCCCGGCTGCAATCGCCAGTGAGCTGCTGTATTCGGCCCAGTGATAGTCTGCGGGAATTACGCCTTTCCCGCTTCCGGAGACTCCGGCAGCCGCGATCTGGTCCAGGGGATACTCGAGCCTTAAATCCTCCAGAAGAGCATTGACCGTTGCCCGGGGATTGGTGACTATTTTCCCGGATTTGAGAGAGACTGGCTGTCCGGCCTTGTCGATCAGAGCTAACTTGACGTTTATCGAGCCTATGTCTATACCAAGGTAATAATTCATAATACGTTTGAATTATATCAGATATTAACGTTTGGTCAAAACCTATCCTTTGAAAGGCCGGTACTTGCCGAAGCTGTAAAGGCGCGGGAAGAAGACCTTGCGGAGTTCTTCCAGGGCGAACAGGCTTCCGGCAGCCAGCACCACGATGCCCCAGTCTCTCAGGGTGAGCGGGAAGGTGCCGAAGGCTGCCTGAAGGAAGGGAACATAGACTACCGCGATCTGAAGCAGTACGGCCAGGCCTATTGAGAAGATCAGGGCGCGGTTGCGGAAGACGCCCAGCTTAAATACCGTATATTCATCCGAACGGGCGCTGAAAGCCATCAGCCATTCAAAGGCGACTATGGAGCAAAAAGCCAGCGTCCGGGCTTCTTCGATATTCAAATGCTGTGAACCCCAGCTGAAGATGAGGAAAGCCCCCAGCCCTATCAGGAGGGCCATCACCATTATCCGTACCAACAGTCCGGGATACATCAGACCGATGGTAGGGTGGCGGGGCGGCTGCTTAAGTTCATCGCCGATTTTGGGCTCCAGGCCCAGGGGAACGTCCCCGGCGGTATCCGTAACCAGGTTGATCCAGAGGATCTGGACCGCCAGCAGGGGCGACTGTCCGATGAATATCAGGGCCAGGATCAACGTGACCAGTTCGCTGAGATTGGTATTCAGGGTATAGAACAGAACGTTCCGGAGACGGTTGAAAATGGCCCGGCCTTCGTCCACTGCGCCCACCACGGAAGCGAAATTGTCATCCGCCAATACCATATCGGCAGCCTCTTTCGAGACATCCGTGCCGGTGATCCCCATGGCTACCCCGATATCGGCGGCTTTCAAGGCCGGGGCATCGTTGACGCCGTCGCCGGTCATGGCTACGATCTCCCCATTGGCCTTGAGGGCGTTCACGATCCTGAGCTTGTGTAAAGGTTCGATGCGGGCGAAGACCGAGATGCCCTCGATTTCCGCGGCCAGTTCCGCATCGCTCATTCTTTGCAGTTCTGCCCCGGTTATCGCTTTTCCCTCGGGAAGACCGATCTGGCGGGCTACCGACTCAGCGGTGATCTTGTTATCGCCGGTGATCATCTTTACCCGGATGCCGGCTTGCCGGCACAGGGCGACGGCTTCTTTGGCTTCCTGCCGGGGCGGGTCGGACATGCCCGCCAGGCCGATGAAGGTCAGGTTGCCCTGGACATCCGCATCCGTCAATTTGTTCGGCTTTTCACGAAAATCGCGGTAAGCCAGGGCGATCACACGCAAGGCATCCTGGCCCATCTTTTCCGCGGCCGCGGATATCGCAGCGGAATCATCCTCAGTCAGCGCTTCCCGCCGGCCGTTTTTCAGAATATGCGTGCTGTAGGTCAGAATTTTCTCCAGCGATCCTTTGACAAAGGCGGTCTTGTGTCCCTCTTCCGAATGCAGAGTAGCCATGTAATGCAGAGTGACCATGTACTGCTTTTCGCTGGCAAATGGAAGCTCGTCTTCCCGCGGATAGGCTTGCTCCAGGTCCGGTTTGTTCAGGCCAGATCGGAAGAGCGTCGTGTAGGGA
>CAZELW010000077.1:0-6925 GCA_964513135.1 uncultured Dehalococcoidales bacterium | reverse complement strand
ACCAGCCGTAAAATATTTTTGGGAACTTTATTGGCATAGGTAATTACTTAGTAACTGGATTTTCATAATTTAATCAGTTCTCAGGGCTTTTGTTCTTTCCGGGCATTTTCCTGGATCAGCTTCTCGCCGTACTCCAGAAGGATCTGAGCTCTTTCGGCATCATAATTACTTTCCAGATAAACCTTCAAGGCCTCCAGAGGGGTGATCCCTTCCAGAGCTCCCTTTCCCAGCCGCAGGCGCGTCTCACGTATCACTTCTCTGGCGATGGTGAGGTAATAGGCGTCCTTGATCTTGTTGCGGATCTCGGTGTCCCGGAGTTTGCCGGAAAGAGCAGCCGGAAGCTTGATTTCCACCCTGACTATAGCGTCCTTTATTTTATCCCGGTTAACGTCTATCTCGCGGAGCACCGTGGAAGTCGGATCGGGGTCATTCTCCTCTAACTCTATATCAAGAGTATAGAAGCGTCGTGCCTCAATAGAACGAAACTGATAATCGACTTTCCGGCAGCCGGACACACCTGCGCCGCCGTTCCCGGAAGTATCTATGTCCACCAGGTAAAACCCCTTCTGGTCGTCCTCATCTCCAAAATCCAGTCTCTCCAGGCTTCCGGAGTAGACCGTTGGAGGATTCTCATTCAGTACCTGCGCTTTATGGATGTGGCCCAGGGCAATATAGTCAAATGCCGGATTGGCTACACTGCTGAGTAGAAGCATATGCTCCTGTCCAATGGACATTCCTTTTTCAGAACCGACCCTGGCGTTGAGCACCCAGACATGTGCGGCCAGCACTGCCGGCAGGGAGGGGTCAACTTTTTCGGCCATATCATTGATTATACCGATTAAAATTTGCTGTAGCTTTTCATTGATCTGGGTGAAGTCCATATTGCGGGTATCTTCTTTGCTGAGCAAGGCGCTGCGGCGGACCCAGGGCAGAGCGGCAATCTGGACCTCACCGGAGTTGGTTCGCACCCGCTGTATTCCGGGGCGGTTGGCAACATAGACTCCAGGTATGGCCAGGGTATCGAATATTTCAAGGGCTGTGGCTCTGCCCAGGGCATTAGGGAGGTCATGATTGCCGATCAACATGAAAAGAGGCACGCCTCCATCAGTGAGCCGTTTGATACGTTTGGCAAACTCTCTTTGCTGGGTTTGGCTCGGTTCGCGGGTCTTGTATGCATCCCCGCAGAAGAGGACCAGGTCTACTCTATTGTTCAGGGCATAATCGACCACCCGGTCAAGAGCTCTGAGATAATCTTCCAGGCGCGTAGACAGGCCTGTTTCCGGATTAATACGCCCGTATGTCTCAACCCCCAGATGCAGGTCGGCAAAATGAATGATTCTCAACCTTATTCCTTAAAATTCCCCTTTCCCCGGCCTGGGATAGGGAAACAGGTATTATTGATCAGATCCCCCGGCCCTCCAGACTCGGGCGCCTTTATCGATCGGTTCTCCGGACAACTTTGCAGCCAGGGTTGCCTTTACTTCCGCGATAGGAATGCGGATCTGGGTCATGGTATCCCGCTCGCGTACAGTCACCTGATTGTCCTCCAGCGACTGGAAATCAACAGTAATGCAGAAAGGAGTACCGATTTCGTCCTGCCGGCGGTATCGGCGCCCGATACTCTGCGTATCATCGTATTGTACTACCCAATCATGGCGGAGATCATTGAAAATCTCGCGGGCCAGGTTGGCCAGCGGTTCCTTTTTGCTCAGGGGCAAGACCGCAGCCTTGATCGGAGCAATACGCGGATGCAAGCGCAGTATGACTCTCAGCTCGCCGTCGACTACATCCTCGTCATAGGCATCACAGAGGAAAGCCAGCACTGCCCGGTCCACTCCGGCCGAAGGCTCTATCACATAGGGCAGATAGTGCTCTTTGGCCTCCTCATCGTTATAATGCAGGTTCTTACCGCTGCAATTCTCATGCTGGGTCAAATCGTAGTCGCCGCGGCTGGCAATCCCTTCCAGCTCCGACCAGCCCATAGGGAACCTGAAGTTAATATCGAAACAACCCAGGGCATAATGCGCCAGTTCTTCTTTGCAGTGTTCGCGGAACTTCAGGTTCTCTTTACGCATCCCTAGCTTCTGGTACCAGTTGATGCGTTCGTTAATCCAGTATTCGAACCATTTGTCCTGAGTGCCCGGTTTAACGAAATACTCGATCTCCATCTGTTCGAATTCCCGGTCGCGGAATATGAAATTGCCGGTGGTTATTTCATTTCGGAAGGACTTCCCGACCTGGGCAATGCCGAAGGGAAGTTTCTTCCGGGTGGTGGTAACCACATTCTGAAAATTGACGAACATACCCTGCGCTGTCTCCGGCCGCAAATAGACCGTAGACGATTCATCCTCAACCGGCCCCATGAAGGTCTTGAACATCAGGTTGAACTGGCGCGGCTCTGTGATCTCGCCGCCGCAGGCCGGACAGGCTTGCGTTTCCAGTTCATCGGCGCGCCACCTCTTCTGGCAGCTTTTACACTCGACCAGCGGGTCGGAAAAATTTTTAATATGCCCGCTGGCTACCCAGACCTGGGGATGCATCAGTATGCTGGTATCCAGGCCGACCATATCATCACGGCTCTGGACCATATCTTTCCACCAGGCCTCTTTGACATTCCGCTTTAGCTCCACACCCAGCGGCCCATAGTCCCAGCAACTGGACAGGCCGCCGTATATTTCACTGCTCTGAAAAACAAACCCCCGCCGGCGGCTAAGGGAAACGATTTTCTCCATAGTGACTTTACTGCTTGTTTCTTCAACCACGAATTAAGCCTCCTTAATAATCGCCCCTGGCAATGGAACGATTCTCCTGTTTCATGAATGATGTTATTCAGTAATTTTTCCAATACCTTATGGAAATTGTATCTGATAACAGGAGGCAATGCAAAGAATATGCATAAAAATATAAGAGGAGATCTATGCTCCTCTTATATTTACTGGTTAAATCTTATCGGTCTACTCCACTTTGGTAAACTGGGTCTTATCTGCCCCGCAGATCGGGCAGACCCAGCTCTCCGGGATATCTTCAAAAGCAGTCCCGGGTTTAACCCCACTACCCGGATCACCCAGGGAAGGGTCGTAAATATACCCGCAGACATCGCATTTATATTTGGCCGGAGCGCTGACAGGCGCAGCAGCCGGGGTCGGAGTTGCAGCCGGAGCTGCGGCTTCTTTCTTGACCTCAACATAGCTGGGAGCGGTTTTGGGAGTAGTGCCGCGCTTCACCTGGTGATAATACTCATAAGTCAGAGTCGGTTTGTCGCTCAGAATGCCCGCATCAGTCACCTCACCCATAAAGATGGTATGAGTCCCCGCATCAACTTCCTGATCGACTCGGGCTTCCAGAAACGATACCGTATTATCCAGAATAATCGGAGAGCCGTTTGCCCCCAGTCTGTAATTCACGCCTGCAAACTTGTCGGTATCTCTTCCGGACTTGAAGCCGAATTTTCCGATAAAAGCCAGCGGAGTCTCAATATTCAGGACAGAGACTGAAAAGACCTTGCTCTCATGAATATATTCATGTGTCAGATTCTTTTTATTTATACTCACCGCTATCGTCGGCGGACTGGACGAGATCTGGAAGACTGTATTGGCGACCTGTGCATTGATTTTATCTCCCTTGTGCGTTCCGACAATGTACATGCCGTATCCGATTTTAAAAAGGGCTCTGGGGTCCATGGTAGCCTCCTGACATTATAATTGAATAAGTGCTCTATATTACAGTATACCTGATAAACCGGATGACATTCCTGAGTCAGCTTGTCCCCAGCCCGTCCCACCTGCCCCCCAGCGGCAAGTCTGGAGCCCCTTCTAAGTCCTGCCATGGGAATACTCGGGATAGGCGAGGCTGATCAGGATTATCGCGGCTATTCCGCAGGGGAAGAATATTATTGTGCTGGCGATGGCCCCGGCGAGGGCCCAGCCCCAGTACTTTTTCTTGAGGGCAAATACGCCGCCGATAATTGCCAGGATGCTGAGAAGAATACCGATCCCCCCCATAGCCGAATACATGCCTATCATCAGGGCCGACATTTGTTCCAGTAGCGGTTCTCCCTGAGAAAAAGACGGATCAGTGAATATCCCCATGAAGAAGACTATGAACACTATCAGGCCGATTCCGAGAATGATCCCAATAGCGCCTGAGACAATAGAAAGGATCCCCCCTATCATTGACTTTCCTGAGTCTGGCTGCATAATCGATGTCCTCCGTCTGCTGAATTATCCGGCCCGGTGATGACTCCCTGGTCCCCGGGCATTGTTAAGCGGGTTTAGCCGGGTGATTTAATTATAGCCCTTCGGCGGACACAGTCAATAGAACCTGACTTATCCTGAGTTCATTGTAGCTGCCGGTCTGATATAATAATTAAAGCATCTGTATATTCAGGAGGTCCTTTTGATTATCAAAAGGTTAGTAGTTGGCGGATGGAGGGCCAACTGTTATATCGTTGGATCCGAAGCTACAAGGCAAGGTCTGATTATTGACCCCGGTGATGAGGAAAACAGTATTTTAAAAGCAGTGAAAGAGCTGGGTTTGGATATCAAAGTCCTGGTTGCTACTCATGGGCATATCGACCATATTGGAGCAATCGGTGAGCTCAAGCATGCAATCGGAGCTTCGGTAGCCATCCACAAAAGCGACTCCACAGCCCTCCAGGGCGACGGACGGTTTTTCTGGGGACAGTATTTCGGACCGCCGATGCATGCCGACAGGCTGCTTCAGGAAGGTGATGCCATAAGTGTGTCTGACATCCATTTCACGGTCATTAATACCCCCGGCCATACCTATGGTGGGATTTGTTTATACGGCCACGGCATGGTATTTACTGGAGACACGCTTTTCCATAACAGCATCGGATCATCCGGCATAGGCACCGGCACCCGCTCGGAGCTTTTGGACTCTATTATCAACAAAATAATGGTATTGCCGCCGGAGACCGTAATCTATCCGGGGCACGGGTCACCGACTACAGTGGAAGCCGAACGTAAAAATAACCCCTATATTCGTCTGGACCGCTATTACCGCTGAGTCTCGTTCAATTTGCATTCCAGGGCTTGCTTGACATTGCGGCTTTCAGCGAGAAGCTTTTGGGCTTCCTCGAACTCCTGCCGGTGTATTGCCCGGATTGTAATGCTGGCGTAGCGGATCAGTTCCCGGCACAGAGGCAGGACCTTCTCACGGGCGGAGTCTTTTTTCTCCAGGTCCGCCCGGATCTTATCAGCATAATTGTCCAGATTTTGGGTTAATTTTCTCATTTTTTTGCCTCGATTATTTCTACTATAGCTCGTGCTGCGCGTGTGACATCCGGGGCATCCGGCATGGCGCTCATAAGGCCTATTGAATCAGCGCCGGCCTCCAGGACCGCTCGGGCATTGGTCTCATCAATTCCTCCGGTAGCCACCAGAGGGAGTTTCGTGGCTCGCCGCATCTGGCGGACTCCTTCCAGCCCTACCACCTTCACCGCCTTTTCGGACAAATCGGGATGTACCGCTCCAACAGCGATGTAATCTGCCCCGGCGGCTTCCGCTGCCGCCGCCTCCTCAACAGTAGAGGCTGTACAGCCAAGAATCTTGTCAGCCGGCAGAAGTCGGCGGGCGACTTCAACCGGCAGACCTTCCCGGCCGATATGCAATCCGTCAGCCTCGACAGCCAGAGCGATATCCAGATATTCATTCATGATAAAGAGGACTCCCTTTTGGCGGCAAAGTCCCCCCACTTCTCCCGCCGCCCCCAGGAGTTGTTTTTTCTCCAGGGTTTTATCGCAGAACCGGATGACCCTGGCCCCGGACTGAATTGCCTGCTCGGCAGCTTCCCTGTAGCCGCGCCCTTTTAAAATCCCGGTATCGATTATGACATGCAGGCCGGATATGCTTTTGGCTTTGTCCTGGCGTAAAACCCGGTAGATAAGCTCCTGCTCCAGAGTATACAGCGCAAAACGGGCTTTTTTAAAACTGTCGGAATCCAGCTTGCCGGAGGCCTCCGGTAATTTCGCCATCTCTTCGAGAACACGCAGGGACTCCTGCGCCCGGCGCGAGTTGGCTATCACTATCAGAGGCAGGTCCTTCTTTTTTTCTTCTCCCTCTACTTCCAGGGAAGACCCCACATCTCGAGTCGAGTCGCGGGAACGGAGCAATTCCAGGTTAAACGAAAGATCGCCCCGGACCAGGTCATGGCGCAGGGTCTTTAGCTTCTGGGTCATCCCGGTATCATTCAATATCATACGGGATATTTCTTCCAGAATGCGAAGGCCTTCGGCCAGACGGTTTAGATTGGCATCTATAATGCGGGTTACCGGCAAAGTGCTCACATTTTGACCTCAATGGCTTAATTCTAACATATTGACGGCCAGGCGGTAAGGCCGGCTTATTTATCAGTAGTATTTGCCGTGCCCATTTGGTATGCTTTAATCAATGGAAAACAAGGCGCCTGTGGGGACTCCCTTCCGCGGTACGGATTATTTTAAAATAACTGTACTGGGCTTTGCCCTGGCTGCGGTGGCCAATACCATGCATGCCATTATCTTGCCTCTTCGTATCCAGGACCTGGTCGGAGGAGAGCTGAAATCCACCTATCTGGGCCTGTTGACTTTTGCCGGACTTGTGATCGCCATCCTGGTTCAGCCGATTGCCGGGGCTGTCAGCGACCGTTCAGGATTTCACTGGGGGCGCCGGAGGCCCTTCATTTTAGCCGGTATTATTGCCGCCCTTATTATGCTTTTCGGGCTTGGGACAGCCGATCTTTATGTAATCGTCTTCATCTTCTGGTGCCTGATGCAGGCCAGCCTGAACGTCGCCCAGGGCCCGTTCCAGGCTTTCATTCCCGATCTGGTGCCGTCCGGCAAAAGAGGACTGGCCTCTGGAGTAAAAAATCTCATCGAAAGATCGGAAGAGCACACGTCTGAACTCCAGTCACGAGATTCCATCTC
>CAZELW010000076.1:0-7102 GCA_964513135.1 uncultured Dehalococcoidales bacterium | reverse complement strand
GCTTAACTTTGCGGTACACATCGTTGCCGACAGCCATGACCGGGGAGAGCCCGCAGCAACCCAGGCATCTCACCATATCCAGGGAAAACCTGCCATCCTGAGTGGTCTCGCCCGGCCCCAGATGAAAGTCCTTCTTAAGAACATCCAGTATCCTTTGTCCGCCCTTTACATAACATGCAGTTCCTTTACACACCTGTATCACGTATTTACCCTTTGGTGACAGAGTGAAGAAATGGTAAAACGTCAGTATGCTGTACAGTTTGGCGAGAGGGATATCCAGCTCTCTGGAAACCAGTTCCAATACCGGTCCGGGCAGGTAGCCGCACAGTTCCTGGGTTTGCTGGAGTATGCGAATAGTTGCTCCTGCCGTCTCACGGTTTCTCTCCAGGATTCTCTGAAGTTCAATAAAGAGCTTCAGTTTCTCTTCCTCAGTTTCAAATCCTTTAATGTTTCCGGATAATGCGGGAAGGATCATGGTAGCCTCCTTTATTAATGGGCAGAGCTATTTTCCAGGATTTCATGCAAGTGGGGTACGCCGTTGCGCGGCTGGTAGTGGGTATGCAGGAGGTGGTGTGATTTTTCGCCCAGCGGCGTGGTCAGATACTCCCGGTATATTTTTTCTATGGACGGATTTTGGTGCGAACGGCGGCAGGGTAAGGATTTATCTTCTTTATACAGAGTGCGCCCGCGCAAATTTCTCAAAGCCATATCATAGCTGATCGGCTGGCCACCGCCCCCAACGCATCCTCCCGGGCAGGCCATGATTTCAATGAAGTGATAGGGGGACTGACCGGCCCGGATTTCTTCGAGAAGTTTCCTGGCATTCCCCAGACCGTGCGCTACGGCTACCTTGATTGTCAGATCGTTAGCTTCTACCGAAGCTGTCCGCACTCCTCTCATTCCCCTGACCGGCTCGATGTCTATTTCTTCGAGATCGTATCCGGTGATCAACTTGTAAGCAGTCCGCAGGGCGGCTTCCATGACCCCTCCGGTAGCGCCGAAGATGGTTGCTGCCCCGGAATAGAGTCCCATCAGCTTTTCCGCCTGCATATTGGGCAGATTCTCGAAATCGATGCCGGCTTCCCGGATCATGTGAGCGATCTCCCGTGTAGTAAGGACATAGTCTACATCCCGGTAGCCGCTGCTGCACATCTCCGGCCTTTGGGCTTCGAATTTTTTGGCAGTGCAGGGCATAACGGAGACCGAGACAATTTTTTCGGGACTTATCCCGGCCCTTTCAGCAAAATAGGTCTTGGCCAGCGCCCCGAACATCTGCTGGGGAGACTTACAGGTGGATATATTCGGCAGCAGGTCCGGATAGTAATATTCAGCGAACTTGATCCAGCCGGGGCAGCAGGAGGTGATCATGGGCAGAACACCGCCTTCCGTAACTCTCTTCACCAACTCGCTGCCTTCCTCCATGATGGTCAGATCAGCTGTAAAATTGGTATCGAAGACGGCATCAAAGCCCATCTTCTTTAAAGCAGCGTGCATTTTCCCGGTGACCAGGGTCCCGGCCGGCAGCCCGAATTGCTCCCCGAGGGCAGCCCGGACAGCCGGAGCTTCCTGGACTACCACGAATTTATCCGGGTCTCCTATGGCATGCCAGACTTTATCCACATGGATGTTCTCGGTGATGGCTGCTACCGGGCAGGCATGTATGCATTGCCCGCAGTTGACACATTCAACATTGCCCAGTCCTTTTTTCAGACCGGTGGTGACGATCAGCTCCGAACCCCGGTTGACAAACTCAAGGGCGCCTACCGTTTGAACGTCACTGCAGACGCGGATGCACCGTCCGCACAGGATACATTTGTTTGGGTTGCGGACTACCGCCGGGCTGGTTTCATCCTTTCGCCGGTGGGGTTTTTTCTCATCGAAACGGATACTGGTGACGCCCAGGTCAGAGGCCAATTGTTTTAATTCGCAGTTAGGGCCGCGAATACAGGTAAAACATTCGGCCGGATGGTTGGCCAGGAGCAGTTCCACCAGCATCCGGCGGGTCTTTCTGATGCGGGGAGTATTGGTATGTATCTTCATGCCTTCCTGCACCTGACGGACGCAGGAGCGGGTGATGCTGCGTTCTCCTTCGACATCTACCACGCAAACCCCGCAGGCCCCCAGCGGGGTCAGTCCCTCCAGGAAACACAGGCGGGGAATCCGGATGTTGACTCTCTCCGCCGCCTCCATGATAGTAGTGCCTTCGGCGACCATTACCTGTTCGCCATCGATTGTGATCGTAATCATAGCATCTCCTTACCAGTTGCTTGTAACTGCCTTCAGGTAAAAAAATGCGTTTGTTCCTGAAGGAGCAAACGCCATAATTTATTAGCGGTCTTGAATTATATGGACCGCCGGAGACGACGAGTTTCTTGCTTTGTGAACATCGTAATGCCGTTTCATGAGTGCTGACCATCCGGAAACATTACAATTTTCAAACCTGTTATGTGATAATTATCACATAATTATTTCAAAGTGTCAATAACTTATACGGCAAAATATTAGGCAAATAGTGGGAGTTAAAGGGAATTTAGTGGTTGGTTCTTAACACGGCGGGGTCGGGTATGCGAGTCAGCTTTTGCCAAGTATAGACAGGGCGGTATGCAAACCGCCCTGTCTACTCAGAAATTCTATTCGTCAATTACCGTGATATCGTGGCTCATGGACGAGGCGGCGATCTCCGGCTTGTAATAGGAGTAAGCCTGGGAAACCACCCCTTTGGCTTCTACCGGGTACAGGGCTTTAACCTTGAAGCCGAATTCTATTTCATCGCCCGGGAACAGGTTTTCGATATAGAAGATTACCTTACGTCCCGAAATTTCATAGCGCTTGATCCTGTTTTCTTTCGCAGAAGCCTGATCGATCGATTCCCTGACCGCTGCAAACCCCGTGGGCACAGCCACGTCTACTACAGTCATTCCGGCTTCCATCGGGACAGGCGGATTGAAGGAAACGCTGACTTCAACTTCCACCTCATCATTGACTGCCACCCGGTCGGCGTTATAGTTGACGTCAACAGTGAGTATTTCCTGCCTGTCTTCTTCAACCTCCGGCACATTATAACGCTGGACAATCTGGCCGATAGCTTCTCCCTGGCCTCTCACGCTGATTGTAACCGTATCGTTCTCCGGTATCTCCACGATCTGGAGGATGTCGAAGTTCTGCCGGTTGATTTTTAGCTCGCGGGCCTTCCCGGCAGACTCCACTTTCACGGTCAGGTCGACATCCGCACTGGCTGAAGCCGAATATTCGATCAGAGCCTGAAGCGAGAGGATAGTATCCTGGGTGGAACCGAAACCGCCGTAGGCATTGCGTTTGGACACCAGCCATTTAGCCGCCCGAGAGGCGTTCAAATTGTCCTCCTGTTTTATCAGCGCCAGGGTGGCATAGGCGGTGGCTTCAATAGATGATGTCTGATGCTGAGGCATCGGGGGCATCCTTAAACCGGGTTCAATGCCGTCCTGCTCCAGGGGAATGATCTGATCATCGCCCCAGTACAGACCGTTTTCATCTTCTTTGGCCAGAGCCATCAGCTTTTCCAGGGCGATCTCCTTTTTATCGCTATCTGCCAGAGCCAGAGCATAAGCAATCAAGGCTACCGTGTAGGGGTCTTCGACTTCATCAAGCTGCCTCTCCAGATAGCTGACAGAATCGCCGACTGCGCTCTTTTCTCCAGCCTGCAACAGGGCGATGGTTACATAAGCTGTCAGGGCGGTTTTACCGGACATACCGCCGACCATCTCCTGGTGGTGTACAAAGCCGACAGATTCGAACGACCCGTCCGGATTCTGTTTCGACATGACCCAGTCGCTGGCTTTATCCAGAACTTCCTGGTCGATATAAATCAAACCCTTGGCCTCAGAGAAGCACTTCAATACGAAAGCGGTCAACCACAGGCTGCCTTCTTTATCGCTTTCGCCGAAGGCTGAGAAACTGCCGTCCGAGCGACGGTAAGTCAATTCTCTCTGATAGCCGGTGAGCATCAGTTTTTCCGCTTTGGCCATGATTTCCGGTTTCAGTTGGCCGCTTTGCTTTAAATATCGGGTAATGTAGACATCAGGGGCAAAGATGATCATGTTCTGCTCGCCGCAGCCGAAAGGCATCTGTATCAGAGATTCAAGTCCATCAATGGTCTGGGTCAGATAGCTGGAGGTAACTGCCAGATAGGCCCTGGCCGAACCTTCAACTATCCGATCCGGAAGTCTGGTCGATATCTCTTTAACCTGGCCGTTAGCCAGTGAAATGTTTTGTACGGTCTCTTTAGCCGCTCCCTCAGGCTCAACGATAATGGTCTTGATCACTGCGTCAGCGGCCTGACTGCTGCGGGCGGTGATCTTGACTTCCCCGGTGCCCAGACCGGTAGGTCTTATCTTGAATCTGGCCCCACCAATATCGTTGGCATCAATGCGGATTGTTTTTTCGATATCGTCCAGAAGATCGAACCAGTCGTTCTTCTCGATCTGCACTGTTACCTGCTGCGGTTGGTCCAGATAGTTATATACCGCAACGCTGACCGGGAACTCTTCTCCCCTAATGGTGGAATAGGGCAGGTCCACGGTCAGGAAGAAAGGCTGGAAGACTGTCAACTGCTTTTCAGCGATTCCCAGACCTTTGTCTTTCGATAACGCCACTGCCCGCAGCATCCAGGTGGTGATGGAGTCCGGAACAGTATAGTTAACAGAGGCTTTCCCGCTGGCATCTGTTTTGATAGTATCCCATATCCAGGTTTCCGGGAAGAACTGGCGGACCCTCTGCACCTCGGCCAACCCGTCGGAGTTGCCCGGTCTCGATGCAGGTCCCGGCGCTGCCTGTGCTGGCATAGGGGGAGCTATTCCTGCGGCGTCTTCCATGGCGCCCAGGAGAACGCGATCCAGTCCTTTTTCCCACATTTCAGATTCGTATTTTTTGCCATCGGGTATTGTGTTATTGCTCAGCACGATCACTCCGGCATTCCGGAAGACCTCGCTGGCTCCCCGGTTCATTATCCCCTCGTAAATGGAGACTTCGTGCAATTCCGCCTGGGGATTCATATACAATTCATCCAGCTTATCGAAGACCTGCTGGAGGTTCATGCGATTCTCCGCCAGGATAAAGACGGACCTGTCTACAGCCGCCAGTCCTACCTCTGATTCTCCCTCAGCCTGAATCTGGACCCTGACGCTGGACCCCGGCCCGGCTTCCTCGACACTGGTCTCCAACTTCAACTCCTGGGGATATTCGGCAATGGACTCGAAAGGCAGGTAGTCGGCGGCGATTTCAGCGTTGGGCAGTACCTGGTAGACCAGAAGTTTGGCAGAAGGCGCCATAGCTGGAGTCACTCTGAAGGTGATCCCGTTCTTGTTTGTAAAGTCAGAATAGACTACGGTCCCCCGGGAAATGACCTCATAGTAGAAATTGACAGCCTCCCGGGTGGAGTAGACATAAAATTTGATGTCTTCGCCAACCTGCGGAGTCCCTTCGCTGATTTGCTCCAGGTGGATAAAATTACCGGAAGGCGAATAAGCTGCTTCAATGGTCCGGTAAGCCTGCGCTTCATCGGCGAAACACTCGATCGTTAAAGCCACGGCTCCATCCGGCGGATTAATCTCGAAGAGGGCTTTGCCTTTTTCCGTGTCGGCCGTTAGCCGGTCCTCTTTGATCTCCTTGAAGGACTTATTTAAATAACGAACATTAGCCGCAATAGAGGTATCTACCATCTTGTTGTCCGGGGTTTCCGAGATTACTAAAAAGCTGTATGGCAATCCGGGTTTGAAGCTGGACCCGGAGGGTATGATAGTCAGTTTTGAGGAGGAATCCGCTATCGTCAGCAGGGTATCGGCCTTTTCCTGGTAGCCGGTGGAGGCTTCCTTTACAGTGAACTCCAGCCTGACATTGCCGCTGCCCTGTGCTGCTGGCACCCCGGCAACGTACTGTGCCGGGGGGATAGTAAACTCAGCTTCTCCATCGATATCGAGCTGCAATTCCGCGTACTGCTCCCAGGTGCCCACATATCTAACGGCCTTTATTTCCAGATTTCCTTTGACCGGTTTGCCGAAGCTGTAAGTGGACGTGACCCTGCCTTTGATCGGCTCGCTGACCAGGAACCAGTCTTTGGGAAGGTCAACTTTTACCTCGTATTTGGGCAGAACGTATTCTTCAACTCTAATATCAAGCTGAGTTTGGGTTTCCGGAGTTACGGCCGTGATTTTCCAGGTACCAAGGTTAGGTTCTGTAGAGATCGGCAGGTCGATTCCTGCCATGCCAAATTTATCTGTGGTGGTCTCGGTGCGGAAGATCTTGATACCTTTTGCATCCAGAACTTCTACCGTGACGCTCCCGGTTGCCGGTCTGAGCTCCGGGTTTAATGTCATAACTCTCATGCGGACTGTCTGACCGGGTTTATAAATCGGTTTATCCGTTTCCAGGAAGATGATGAATTTGTTCTCTACTTTGACCTGAGCTTCATCCTGGAACCCATTGCCTTTTACCTGAAGGGTATAATCTCCCTCAGCGATTTCAGGCACGTTTAGCTGTACCATCCCGTTGCCTTTGATGTTGCCCTGCGCCCTGGATATCTCCTGTCCGTCTTTCGACAGGATTACATTAACGCTGCCATGGGTGGGTTCTTTACCGGAGAAAAGAGCGATAGAGATTGCCTGTTTGCTGCCCGCTTGCAGAACGGCCGGAATAACTGCGGTGTAGGCGGTGGGTGCGGGCGACTTCGTGCAGGCGGGGAAGAGCGGCGCCAGCATGGCGACGATCAGAATGAAAGCCAGAATCGAGAATTTCCTTGACATCTTATTCCTCACTCCCGGAACTGCTCTTTGAATGAAAGCGAAATGTTCCGGATAAACATAATCTATTAATAATAACGCAGCCGGCCGGGAAAAGTTATGCTTAGCCTCTCCGGTTATGTTTCCCTTTAATCATTTCTTAATAATGTACGACTATAATGATATGCATAGGCACAAAAATATCGAAAAACAGGGGCGCTTTAAACGGAACAATAAAGTCCGGATCCAGACTGCGACAGTGATACAATATAGCAGCTCGAATAGGAATGTTGACAAACATATGCTAGATCGGAAGAGCGTCGTGTAGGGAAAGAGTGTAGGATAGGGTG
>CAZELW010000075.1:0-7135 GCA_964513135.1 uncultured Dehalococcoidales bacterium | reverse complement strand
CAGCTTGCCGGAGGGTGTTTCCAGAGGATTTCCGTCGGGGTCTTCATAGAACTTCCTCTGGCCCGGAATATCTTCGTTCCAGTCCAGAGCTGTAGGCAGCGGAAAATAGTCCATTTTTCTTAGATCTTCGTAGCTGACCAGATTGGGAGACATGGAATTTTCCTGGGCAACCTTGATCCAGTCCTGGACGGACCTGCCCTGCGTGTACTTTTCGTACAGGCCCAGCTTTTTGGCGACCTCGCAGACTATTTCATAGTCTGTTTTGGCCTCGCTGATGGGCTCAATGCTTTTATCTTCAAAATAGACGCAGGAATATTGGGCGTCGCGGTCGATTCCAAAGTCCTCTTGCTCGAACTTGGTACTTACCGGCAGAATAATATCGGCCAGCAGCGTATCGTTCTCCAGCCAGGGGTGCTGGACGATGATAGTCTCGATCTCAGGGCTGCGGAAGGCCTCGATGGTCTCATTTCCACCGTTCCAGCAGGTGGTGCGGCAAGGGGTGTCGCTCCAGATCATATGAATCCGGGTCCCGCCTTCTTCTTTCGGAATAGGATAGGTATACTTTTTAAACTGGTCTTCGGTAGGCACCCAGATAGCGGGACTGCCGTACCAGCTAATCGGCTCGTTGCTCAGGATAGCTTTTTGAATCAGGGTCTTGGGAATACATTGGGCCGGAGGCGGGAAGACATGCCACATATTGCCCCGTGTAGCGATGTTCATCTTGTTGGCTGCCAGCAGTTTGTGCATGCTGGCGGCAGGCCTGGGTAGCCCGGCTTGCCAGGTATGCATATGGACTCCTGGTTTACCCAATCCCTGCATGCCTAACATGATAGCTTCCAGGCGGGCGGGCTCACTGGAATAGGCGCTGCGAATGAAACCGCCGCCGCAGGAATGTTCGGTGGAAGTCCTCTTCTTCGCCCATTCGCGTGCCAGGGCTTTGATGGTCCATTCAGGTACCCCGCATTTGGCAGAAGCCCACTCCGGGGTCTTGGCGATGCCGTCTTCTTTCCCCAGCACATAGTCGGCTACCTTATCAAAGCCAAGGGTATGGGTCCTGACGTATTCCTTATCATAGGTGCCTTCGGTAATCCAGGTATAGATGATAGCCAACTGCATGGCAGCGTCAGTATTGGGCCATACCGGTATCCATTTATCGGCATGGACGGCTGCCCCATAGTTCAGGTCCGGACAGATATAGACCTGCTTGATGCCCAGTTCCGACCAGAAATAGCACATCATGCTGGAAAGGCCCGAGGTATAAGCCCAGCAGGTGGTCTCGGTATCTGCGCCCCACATCAACAGCATTTCGGAATGCTCGCAGATGTCCTTTACCAGGTTGGTCAGGGGAAAGTACATGCCCACATTCCCGGACAGACCCCAGACGTGCTTGGCGCCCCAGTACCACCCCTCCCAGCTATCCGGGTTTCTTACCTGAAGAGTGCAGCCCCCCAGGAGCTTCATCAGTTCAAACTGGCAGCCGTGAGCGGCATGCACGATCTTGGACTCGGCGTGACCGTCTCCCTGAGCCAGGATGCCATATGGCCCGTATTGGGCAATAACTCTTTTGATTTCCGAAGCGACTATATCCAGGGCTTCGTCCCAGGAGATCCTTTTATACTTGCTTATGCCTCTATTCTGGGTATTCCTTTCACCTTCAGGGTCCCAGTCCACCCTTTTCATAGGATATTTGATCCGGTTGGGTGAGTAGACCCGCTTTTTGTAAGCCAGGCTGAAAGGGGCCAGTCCGACTTTCCAGGTGGGTTCCCAGGTCTTTCCACGGGCTTCCATCTTCCATGGGTTAAGTTTTTCCCGATCATATTTCCAATCGAAATGAAGAGGCCGGATCCTTAAAATCCGGCCGTTCTGTGTATCGATGCAGGCAGGCATCGCGCCATGTCCGCCCAGCGCCATCCCCTTGATAGTGGTCTTGTCTGCCCCGACAGCAATATAAGTTTTTCCGTCCGGAGTGGTATTTCCGTCGAATTTATTGATAGAATTTTTCGCTGCCATTGCATTCTCTCCTGGCATTATTAAAGTTAAAATACAGCATCCTTATACGATTACCCCTCTTGGGAAGAAAAGCCGAATATATCAAAATAGTACTGGAATAATTTATATAATTACCATAATATACAATATATGTCAATATATATAAAAAATAATGGCATAAATAATTATTATATTTGATTGTATTACGGCAATATTGCCGGCCGGACCGGAGAAAAGGTTATAATAATAGAAATTGAAATATCGGAGTAAACAGGCGATATGCTCACTAAAAACGATTTAAAACTGCTCTCGGCAATGGAAGAGGATGGCCGCCTCAGCTATGCCGAGCTGTCCCGCAAAACAGGTATCAGCATTCCGACCGTGACCAGAAGGGTGAAAGCTTTATACAAAAACAAGACCTTCACGATAAATGCGGTACCCAATCCCTACAAGCTGGGATACCGTGCCCAGGCTGTAATTGCGATGAATGTGCCTTTTGATAAAGTAAACGGGGTTTGTGACCGTTTAAAGGAAAACTATAATATCAATCTGATCGTGACTACTTTTGGGCGCTTTGACCTTTTGATAGCGGTCTACTATGCTGCCTGGGATGAGTTGCATGACTTTATCTCGAATGAATTGAACACCTCAGGCGATATTCTTGAGGTAGAGGCTTACTTTGTCAAAGATACCGTCAAGAGATTTTATGGCTTTTCGCGGGATGATGCCGGACAACAGGCTTTGTCCCGGATCGATGAGACTGATCAGCGGATTATGGAAGAACTGTCCAGAAACGGACGCCAGAGCAACCTCTATTTATCCAGGGAACTGGGCATCAGCGTCTCAGCCGTTTCCCGGAGGGTTTCCAATCTTCTTAACGAAGGCCTGATTCAGATTCAGGCTATAGTCGATCCTGATAAGCTGGGCTACGGAGTGAATGCTTTTGTCCTGATAAAAGCCCGGCATGAGAAAATCGAGGAGATCTGCCGCAGACTTTCCCTCCAGGGAGAAGTGATCTCAGTAATGAAATTGGTCAACAGCTATGATATTTTTATTAGTCTTGTGTCCCAGAACCATGCGAGCCTTTACGGGCTGATTCAAAAAATAGTCCGTTCCACGGACGGTATCACCTCGATAGAAACACTAATTCGCGGGGAGATCATCAAACGCTATTACGGGAATTATCGTTACGGTAATCTGAACAACGGACTGAATGCGCAGGGCATGTAACGGTATCATAAAAAACAGCCTGGAGGCTGGCCCCCCAGGCTGTTTGTATAAACAATCAGGTGCAGTTTCAGGGGATTCAGGGATAGAGTACTTTTGCGATATCCTCCATCCCGAGTTCAAGCAGTTTCTTCTTACTGGGTTTGCCGTTTGTTGTATCCCAGTCCATTGCCTCGCAAAACTCGCGTGCCAGGAGATCTTCATCGTAAGACTTCCCGGCCAGGGGACCTGCTGCAAGAGGCGGGTTTCCTACCATCCTCGGTGCATTCTTGAACTTGAATACATTCAGCCCCTCGCGGACGTTGAAAGCCTGGCGGATATTGGCGATTCTCTCTCCCGTTTTAACGACATCGTCAATAGTCAGGTTCCAGCCGCTGGCGGCGTTAATGAAGTCGACAAATACCTGGCCGCTGGGGAAAGTAAGGAACACAAACTGGCAGCATCCGGAGCTGTCGATAACATGGAAGAAGGACATGCCTATTTTTTGGGACTGTGCCACATTGGGGCCATAAAAGGCTTCAGGATCGACCTCTGGCTTATTCAGTCCAACTATCGGAAATCCGCTGTCACGGGTATGGCGGCCTGGAGTGGCATCCATTTTATAAGCGGCCGCGAACTTGTAGGCCTTGCGGGGGTCATGAGCCCCGTATTCCTCTCCCTGGATATTCATAGCATATTTCTCTGCGCCCTTGCCGATCCTTTCCGCAGCTTTTCTGGTGCCGTCAGCGATAACGTCGCCGAATCCTTCTCTTTTGGCCATTTTTTCCGTCATGGCGACAATGGACCTGGCATTGCCCCAGGTCATTTCAATGCCATCCGTATCTTCTTTTGTAATCAGCCCGTTTTCATAGCATTCGATAGTGAAGGCTATGGTTGACCCGGCTGAAATAGTATCCAGACCATAGCGGTTGCAGATATCATTGGCTTTGATAATCGACTCAATATCGGAATTCAGACAACTGGTGCCGAACATGGCCAGGGTCTCGTATTCCGGCTTATGGTTTCCCGCGGGATACTGGAATTCTCCGGTTCCTGCTTTCAGTTCGCCCCCGCACCCGACCACGCAGCGGTAGCATCCGTATCTTTTTTCCTGGCGTTCAATCAAGACATTTCCACCGATTTTCTCAACCTCCGGGAAATCAACGGCCTGGGCCCCTCCCCAGTTCTTGACGGGAGCATCGCCGCTTTGAGCGCTGGGTACCAGGATGCCCGGTGTGCCGATTGACCGGAATATTCCCACCGGACCGCCCAGTTGAGGAATTGTGGCCTTCCGCAGTTCGGCAATTCTGGCTTCATCAAATACCGGTACTTTTAACTTGCCTCTTACCGCTACGGCCTTCAATCTCTTGGACCCCATCAGGGCTCCCAGCCCGGAGCGCGCAGCCGCTCTGCCTTTGTTATTGATTACAGCGGCAATAAGCGCCAGTTTCTCGCCGGAAGGCCCGATACAGGCTACTTCGGTATCTTCACCAAGTTCAGCCCGAATCATATCTTCGGTGTCCCAGGAGTCCTTTCCCCATAGATGGGAAGCGTCCCGGATTTCGGCTTTGCCGCTGTCTATTAAAAGATAGACGGGTTTGGGGGATATGCCGGTAAAAAATACAGCATCAAAGCCGGAGAATTTCAAATTGGGCCCGAAATCGCCGCCGGAGTTAGCATCGCCCCATGTGCCCGTCAGCGGAGATTTTCCCACTACCACATACCGGGAGGCTGCCAGAGCCTGAGTGCCCGAAAGCACTCCGGTCATAAACCCCAGGATATTTTCCGGTCCCAGCGGGTCCACTCCCGCTTTCTGTCTTTCGAAGATGATCCTGGCGCCCAGACCATAGCCGCCGATATAGTCCCGGCAGAGCTTCTCATCAAGGGCTTCCTCCTTAATGACTCCGGTGGAAAGATCAACCCACAAAATTTTCCCCATAAACCCGTTTGCCATGGCTTTCCTCCTTGAATACTTTCAAGATATTTTATACGGAAATTATACCGATAGATATTGCAATGCGAAATAAAAATTAACGATTTGGCTAATATTAAACAAAAAATATCATACAATACCGATAAGTTATAGTCAAACATTTTTTAATACACAGTGTATTAGTCAGCTTCGGGGACTGCCCTGTTCCGTCCTCTATTTCCTATTATAAAGTGCTTTTGTAGGGATTCCGGGCTGAGCTCGTTTTAGACAGCCCATATGTTATGGGAGCCATTGAACAGGTGCTTTTCGCTCTGTATAATGGACTGAACAATAATGAAGCTGCCGGGAGGAAATAAAATGTCCAGTAGTATGGTGACCCTGATGGTTTATACTCGATGCCGTCCTGAAGATGAGTCCAGGTTCAATACCTGGTACAATGAAGTCCACATCCCAATGATCTTAAAGTCCGGTAAGGTGCAGGGGGTATCCCGCTATAAAGCTGTCAATGTACCGTTGGACCAATCCCCTTATATTGCCATGTACAGGTTTGCGAATCAAAAGGACATGGAGGATTTCTCGCAGAGCCCTGAGCTCAAAGCTGCTGTGGAAGAAATGGCCCAGACCTGGGCGGACCGTGTTGAGGTCACCTCCAGAGTGCTGTGTGAATTGGTAAAGGAATGGTAGCCGGACGGGAAGCACCGGCGCGTCATGCTTTCATTACAGCACCTGTCGCCGTTATCGTCCGGCTCCATCCTGTCCGCATGTGTTAATCCGGCTGTGTCCGCTGTGCCCTGATAGCTGTTATGCTTGTATAGCATATAAATAGCGCAATGAGATGTTTTCCCTCCTTGATGAGCCTCACTCCGCCGCGTTCCGCTGCATCTCCACCATGGCTGTCACCCTTGAATCCATACTCCCTTTCCTCTGAGGCGACAAAGGTACTCGAAAAATGTGAAGCCCCTAGTCGCTTTTATGAAAGCCCCCCCGGTATCCCAGGTATGATGCAAGACAGTCTTCTCTGTCATGATCTGAAAAAAGAAGGAAATAGCCTCGGAATAACCCGAGGTTTTTTGATTTCCTTGCAGGGTGGGCATGGTGAGGATTATCGAGTTCCGGTAACCTGAATTATATTTAATGAGGGTTAATACAGTTTCCTGTTATTTTCAATTAGCAGTTCAGGATTCTCGGCATAGAGCAATTTGCTAACCCCAGTTAAGTGAAACGAAGGATAAAAAGGAAACTAAAGTTAGGTAAAATTTAATTAACTTTAGGTGATAGAAACCTTTTTACCATTACTGGTGTGACAATCCTTTAAAGCATCATCTTTGAGTCTGGTCAATAACGGCAGCAAAGCTTGCCTTGAATAATTGAAAAAATATCGCAGGAGGGGGAAAGAGGTGACAAGTAGAGGAAGGAGCTATATGATGACCACGAGCGGGGTAGCAAAAATGCTGCATATCCATATTAATACAGTGAGGAGGTGGAGTAACCAGGGTATTTTAAACCCGTATCGCATTGGGCCTCGAGGCGACCGGAGGTTTATACGGGATGATATCACCCGTTTTCTGACTACGCCGCAATACAATGGGAATTCGGGTATCGATAAAGAAAAGAATTGCAGATAAAAGTGTTTGGTCCGAACGTCATCTGAAAAAACCTCACACCAGCATGTGAGGTTTTTTTATTCCACAGTTACGCTCTTGGCCAGGTTCCTTGGAAAATCTATCGGGCATTCCCTGTATCTGGCGACGTAGTAGGCAAGAAGCTGCAAGGCAACCGAATTAACGA
This sequence comes from uncultured Dehalococcoidales bacterium, assembly GCA_964513135.1. Lineage (GTDB taxonomy): Bacteria > Chloroflexota > Dehalococcoidia > Dehalococcoidales > UBA3254 > CAZELW01. The sequence goes on along the minus strand of CAZELW010000075.1, from coordinate 219 downwards.
TCGGGGAGAATATGTTCTGGACATATGGGACCCTGATTACCATGTCGACCAGAGATTCAATTGTTTCATCCTCGAAATTGGCTATGGCGATCACCGGCGAATGTCTGGTCTTGATCTCCTTTATATTATTGATCATTGGATCATAGACCTCACTCCGGGTAACAATAGCTACAACCGGCGTTTTCTGGTCGAGTAGCGCAAAAGGCCCATGCTTCAATT
>CAZELW010000074.1:0-7193 GCA_964513135.1 uncultured Dehalococcoidales bacterium | reverse complement strand
CATCCGCGGCTGGGATGGATCCCTGACCATTTCCAAAAACAAGGAAATCCTGTTTACGCCGATCAAGGAAAGCGGGGCCAAACAGCCGCAGAACTTCCCCATTGAACGAGGGGAAGACAATATGGAACACTGGAAAAACCTGATCGACTGGATGGAACAGCAACCACGGGACAAAAAACAAATCCTCGTTTCAGGCAAGCTGGCAGATGCCTGGATATCTCAACATCAGGCAATAATACGATATCATGAACCAACGGAAAAGGAACCACGCAAAATAATTATTGAACCTTATTTCATTGAACCGGCTACACCCGGCAACTCAGGATTCGTTATTGCTAATGATGTTCTTAAAAAATCTATTTACAGCTATAAAATAAGCTGTATCGAACATGTATCCATAAGTACTGCGACCTATACAATACCATCTGATTTCGATGCCATGCAGTACATCAGCGCAGCCTGGGGACTTTTTGATGATTCGCCCCCGGTAACCGTTAAACTGCGCTTTAAGCCGCAATTAAGCCGGTCTCTATCGGAATCCATATGGAATCCTTCTCAGGTAATTGAATCACAACAAGACGGCTCGTCGATTGTTACCTTAAAAGTAAAAGATAATGCCGATTTTCGCTCCTGGGTCCTGGGGTGGGGAGATGAGGTCGAGGTACTCGAACCTGAGACCCTGAGGAACTATGTTATTAAGGTAATTAAATCGGCTTACAATACCTATCAACAACAGACAGCTTGATTCAATACCCTGCAGCCATATAACATTTTCCTTAGTACATCGTCAATCCACCGTCAACACTGTAGGTCTGACCCACTACGTCGACAGAAACGTCTGACGACAGGAAGGCTGCCATATTTCCAACATCTTCCGGGGTGGTAGACCTTCCGATCGGAATCGTCTCTCTAAACTTCGCCAGCAATTCGGGAGGTGCCTGAAGCGCAAAACCGGTATTTCCCTGACCCGGGGCGATGGAATTGACATTGATCCCCTGTTTTATCACTTCTGCCGATAAGGACTTGGTAAATACCATGACTCCGGCTTTGGCAGCACAATAGACAGCAACTCCCGCTCCACCGGTCTTGGCCCCGTTAGAAGAAATATTGATAATTTTTCCACTCTTGCGGGAAATCATATGTCCCAGTACAGCCTGGCAGCAATTAATACACCCCCTGAGATTAATATCGATATCCGCATCAATTTCAGCCTGGGTTTTGCTGATAAACGGCCCAGGAGGAGAACTGGCTCCGGCATTATTGATCAGAATGTCTATCTTACCGAATTCCTCGATGGCAGACTGTACCATATCATCAACTTCAGCCCTTTTCCTGATATCGGTTTTTAAAGCTATCGCTTTTACTCCCAGGGCTTCGGCTTCAGCAGCAGTCTTTTTAGCTCCATCCAGGTCCATATCCACAGAGACGATATTACATCCTTCCCTGGCCAATGCCTGGACAATGCCTCTTCCATATCCTATCTGACTGCCAGTTCCAGTTACAATCGCTACCTTGCCTTTTAAACCTAAGTCCATTGTCTCCTCCTATTAATTAGTTTATGTTAAGCATTTCGCTATATATATTTTGCTCCAAAAGCAAACTATACTCCGATTATAATTTCGTTATTTTAATGCGTTTGGCAACCAGGTAATGATAGATGGGAAGGCAAACATTAAAATGACAGCCGCTATCGTGGTGATTACAAACGGCAAGGCCCCAGAGAAGATGGTCTCGATGGGAATTTCTTTGTTTAACCCCTTCAGTACAAACAGGTTTAAGGCTACCGGGGGGGTAATGGTCCCCAGATTCATCACCACCACCGTCAGCACCCCAAACCAGACCGGATCAAACCCCAATGCCACCGCCACCGGATGGACGATCGGCACCCCTATCAGGGTCAAGACCAGGGTATCCACCACAAACCCCAGGGCAAAGAAGATCAGCTCAATCAGGATTACTATCAGGATCGGGGTCCACCCTAAGCCATGGAAGAAGTTGGAGATGGTGGCGGTCAGGTTGCACCAGACCATGAACTTGGTAAAGATGGCCGCTCCCACCAGCATGATGAAGATCATGGAGATGACCTTCCCGGAATCCAGCAGGGCCAGGGAGAAACTCCTCCTCCCCAGTCGGCGCCAGACCAGTCCCAGCACGATGGCTCCGAAGGCCCCGATGGCCCCACCCTCAGTGGGGGTGAAGATCCCCTGATAGATGCCCCCGATAACGATCAGAAACAGGATCAGGATCGGCCCCCCGGACTTCAGGGTCGAGACCCGCTGCAGCCAGGTGGAACGGGCGGCCGCCGGGCCGATGGCCGGGTTCCTCCGGCACCAGACGGCTATCACCACAAAGAAAGCCAGCATGATCAGGATACCGGGCACGATCCCTCCCATGAAGAGGTCCCCGATCGATTCCCGGGTCAGCAGTCCATACACGATAAATGGCACACTGGGCGGGATGATCGGCCCCAGGGTCGCTCCACAGGCGATACTGCCGGTGGAGAGCCGGTCATTGTAGCCGTACCGCCTCATCTCCGGCAAGGCGATGGCTGACATGGTGGCGACACAGGAGATGGTATCTCCCACTATGGCCGCCAGTCCGCCGCAGGCCCCCACCGTAGCCATGGCCAACCCTCCCCGGAAATGGCCAAACCAGCGGTTGGCCGCCTTGTAGAGGTCTTGCCCGAACCGGGCATAGAAACAGAAGTAGCCCATCAGGATAAAGAAGGCCATCACTGACCAGTTATAACTGCCGACATTCCGGTAGGGTTCAGTCCGCAATAATCCCAGGGCGGTCTCCCCTCCCTTGATGTGTGCTACAAAGACCACACTCACCAGAATCAGGGCAAAGGCAATCGGCATCCCGCTCAGAAACAGCAGCAGAGAGACGGCAATCCCCAGCATCCCCACCACCGGCAGACTCAGATCAAAGAAGTCTGACTGGATCCACACTACGGCCAAGCCCGCCAGGAGGAGGGGTATCCCGAAAACCAGCAGCCAGTGAGAGCGGCTAACCCCCATATGGGACAACTCCCTTATCTTCACCAGAAAGTCCCGCAGTATCAACAGGTCCAGGCAGGTACAGCCAATAGCGATGATGACCAGAAAGGGGCCTTTATTGATGCCCCAGGCCTGAGAATGCACAATATTGTTCTCAATCACCCAGGGTATCTCCAGCAGAACCTGCCAGATGACCAGCCCTAAGGTCACCAGGCTGAGGAGATGGGTAATCGACTCCAGGGTGAGACGAGCCCGGGGTTTGAGCCTGGCGGTGATGACGTCAATCGAGACATGGGCCTTCTCATTCTGGGTGTGGGCCAGGGCAAAGAAGACGGCAACGATCATCATCAATTCCACCACCAGGGTCCCGTTGGGGACCGGACTGTTAAAGAGATAGCGCAGAATGACATCGGTGAAGGTAAATCCGATAATGATTACAAAGATCGCCAGACCTATCATATTCGTCCAGCGGCTGAATACCCCTACTTTATCCAGAACCCGGATAACCTTGCTGAGCCCGCCGACAGGTCTGCTGGCTTCCAGTTCCATGCTTCAATTCCCCCTTAACAGGATATTACCAGGGCATTTCGGTCGTTCTTGAGTGGGCCCGTTTTAATCGCCAAGCAGCAAGGTTGATACCTTGCTGCTTAACTTCATGTCCTTAGAGAAGTGAAAACCGGAATGCCAGGCTACTTGAACTTATATTCTTCAGCGGAATATTTTTGCATAACCCGCAGAAACTCAGTCTTCAACCTGTCGCCGGGAAGGCCTTTTGCCGTGACATATTCTGCAATATACGCATCCAGGGTGGGACCGTCTACCGCTGCCCAGCGGTCAGCTTCGGCTTGCGATAGTTCAATGATCTTAGTACCGTATTTTTGAGGGAAGGTATTCAGAGCTTCCTGATCCATTTTATAGGCTACCTGATCAACCAGTTCTGTTACCCAGGGAATCATATCCGTCATGATCTGCTGGATATCGGGCGGTAAATTATTCCAGGCTTTCTGGCTCATACTGAAAGACCAGGGGCCTCCATTGATACACGCAACAGTCATATTTTTTATGACATCAACCCATTTGAAATCTTCGATTGAATGCATTTGGACTGCGAGTCCATCCATTGTCCCTGTTTTCAGCGCCATATACAAATCCGAGGGCTGCAGTTGGATCGGAACAATGCCGATGGCTTTCTGTCGCGATTCCGGAGCTGGACCAGCTCCCACCATTTTCAAACCCTTGGCGTCTTCCCATTTGTGAATTTCTTTTTTTGTCGTGGCCAGACCAAAACAGGGTGTGGGAGCTAACCCAAGAAGAGGGACGTCCTTGTACTGAGCTTGCATTTCAGGGAAGGCATTATAAAGCTCCAGCCAAGCTGCACCGGACCGCCAGGGGTGAAGATTGACCGGAGTGAAAATTGTAACCCCATCCATGGGAAACTTGTCAGCATACATGGTGGGCAGGAATTTGGCCATATCTACTGAGCCTTTCAAGAGTGCATCGTATATATCAAATAATCCATAGAGCTCTCCACCATAATGGGATTCCACCTTGACACGGCCTCCGGTCCGTTTTTCGAGTTCGGCAAACCAGACCTGAGTGACTTCTGTATCCCAGAAGCTGCCGGCCGGCTCGTGATCAGAATATACCAGAGTGATTGTTTGGGCCGGGGCGGCAGAAGAGGGCGACGTAGTCGACGGAGGAGCAGCCGTTGTTGGTGGAGCCTGGACAGGAGTAGTTGCAGGAGTTGTAACACCAAGAGCAGGGGAGGTAGCCGGAGCGGTTGGAGTTGAAGTGGAGCAGGCCCCCATAATTCCGACTGTCAGAACCATTACCAATACCAAACTAATACAGAATAATGTTTTCCCAGACATTGGATATTCCTCCTTATTAAATATTACTCCGATGTCTTATCGTTTCTGTCATTGATGGTGAAGAGAAATCATTGGAGGATTCTTACGAGCTTATTGTACAGGTTCTTCTATAGAATATATCATATATATCACGATTTATTGACACGTATTCTGTCAAAATCCTCCTGAACACTGGAAAGGGTAATTTCGAGAGCCCGTTTTAAATCAAATTCAGACAGGTTAACTGATGCATTATGTTTTAGGTGAATATAATATCGCAATCGATTGTAACTTTCAATAGTGGTCAAATGCCAGGTCAAATGCCAGCGATAGCCTTAGCCTTTCATTAATGCTAAAATAAGCTCTGGTACATTATTAAGAAGCTTTTACAATCAGGGTCCGGAGCTTCAAATTATAAGTTTTTATCAATCATTCTGATTATGAGAAATAAGACTGATGCTTGAGTTTGCCTTGCTGCTGGTCGCCGCCTATCTGGTAGGCGCCGTTCCTACTGCCTACCTGCTGGTAAAATGGATCTATAAAGCAGATATCCGCCAGTACGGCAGCGGCAGTGTGGGAGCCTCTAATGTATACCGTAATTTTTCCAAGCCACTCGGAGTTCTGGTAGGATTATATGATGCAGGCAAAGGCGTTCCTTTAGTCTGGATAGCGTCTCGACTGGATATGGGGTTGGCCATGCAAATAGCCGTCGGAGCAGCGACAGTAATCGGACATAACTGGCCGATCTTTCTCCGCTTCAATGCGGGGCGAGGACTAGCTACAACCATGGGAGTAGTGGCATATCTTTTCCCCTGGGGCATCCTGTTCTTTGTTGCGGGAGCTATTTTTACTTTTCTATTAGGCTCATCGCCCCTGCCGGTGCTGATCGGTCTGGCAGCCGTTCCTCTGGCATCCTGGCTCCTCCATGAGCCTATAGAGCTTACTTTAGGCCTTCTGGGACTATTTTTGCTGCTGGTCTTCCGCCGTCTTTCAGCTCCCCTGACTGCCCGTTCGGCCACAGTGAGCAAACGGGAGCTGTTTTTAAACCGCTTTCTTTTCGACCGAGATATCCGGGACGGCAAAGCCTGGATCACATTCAAGCCGGTTACTCCACACAGGCCGAAAGGATGCGGTATTATGGATAAAAAGAAGGAGAACGGAGACCACTCAAAGTGCAAATAACATCAGCTTATGGAGATTTTGGCCGGATGACAGGATACGGATTCGCAGGTAATATACAAGATGAACCGATGTAAACGACATCCCGATAAAGAAACCAGTCTGACATGCAATAAGTGCGGAGATCCCATTTGCCCCCGGTGCATGGTGCAGACTCCTGTAGGGATGCGCTGCCCAACCTGCGCCAAGCTGTCCCGTCTGCCTACCTACCAAGTCACCGCACCGTATTACCTGAGGGCAATCGGAGCCGGAGCCGTACTGGCCGTAATCTGCGGTGTTGCCTGGGGATTTCTCCAGGTTATTATTCCTTTCTTCTTTTTTAATATTTTGATAGCCGCAGGGGCTGGGTACGGAATAGGAGAAGGCATCAGCATATCAACAAACCGAAAACGCGGTACCGGATTGATGATTATTGCCGGCACTGCCCTGGTATTGAGCTATCTTATCGGCGCGTTTACATTCTGGGGCTGGCATTTTCGATTTTTTGATATTGTTGCCCTGGCCGTGGGTGTTTTTGTCACAACCACACGTTTGCGTTAAAATGGTCTTATCTAATAGCGGAGGTATTTTCGATGCACGATGAACCCGCAAGGGAAATCCTGTGGAATGTACCCTTCGGAGAGGTAATTTACGGCATAGGCCTGATCATCGTAGGAATCATGATCTACTCCGTTATCCGGCGGTACAGAATCTGGCACCTGGGCAATAAGGACCCACGGATGAAGAGCAGCCTGAAAACCCGGTGGAAGCTCTTTTTCCAGGCAGCGGTAATTGATGGGATCATTCACCGCAAGTTCGTGGGAGTAGCAGATAATCTTGGACACCGGCCATTCCGGTTAAAAGACCTTACGCCCCGTGAGCTTGTCCCCGGCGCCGCCCACTTCCTGGTCCTGATAGGCTGTGTGCTTCTACTGATCGGTACCGCTATGGATGTCTTCAGCCACTATATTTACGAATTTATCCTGGGCAACGTATATTTTGCCCACTCCCTTTTCTCCGACATCGGCGGCATTATGGCGCTGGCAGGCGCTTTGATCCTGGTTATCCGCCGCTACGTTCAGCGGCCGGCACGGCTGGACAACAAGACCGGAGATATGATGGCGCTTCTAGCAATAATACTCATTGTCGCAACCGGTTTTATTGTCGAAGGATTTCGCATAGCAGC
>CAZELW010000073.1:2356-7328 GCA_964513135.1 uncultured Dehalococcoidales bacterium | reverse complement strand
CGATGTCGAGGGAATGATAGGCGTCCGGTTGACAGAGAATTGCGCTATGGTACCGACCAAGTCTCGTTCCGGGATCTATTTTCCCTCTGATACCGGATTTATAAGCTGCCGGCTGTGTTCTATGTCTCGCTGTCAGGGAAGGAAAGCTGCCTACGATCCGCAGTTGGCCGGTCAGTATGATGCAAAATAATAAATCGCCGCAGGACCTTACATATTTGAAATAAGAATTAAATTTGAGTATTTACAAATTTCTTCAAGCATGACTTGGAATTTTGAAATCAACCGTTAAAGATTGGATAATAAGCAAAGGAGTAATTTTTTGTCAGATCAGTACCAGAAGGAATTTGCTTCCCTGGTTGACATAATTGCCAGGCTGCGAGGGCCGGAAGGCTGCCCCTGGGATAAAAAGCAGACCCATACCTCGCTAAGAGAGTTTCTGCTTGAAGAGACCTATGAGGTACTGGAAGCCCTTGATGAAGAAGACCACCGCAAGCTGTGCCAGGAATTGGGCGACCTTTTACTTCAAATTATTTTACATGCCCGGATCGCCTCGGAGAAAGGCGAGTTTGAACTGGAAGAGGTCTTGAAGACTATCAATGAGAAGCTGGTCCGCCGGCACCCGCATATCTTTGGGAATGTACAGGTGCAGGATGCCGCCGAAGTGTCTCACAACTGGGAAGCCATCAAGAAGGGGGAACGGAGCCCTGAAGCTTCGATACTGGATAGCGTGCCTCGTTCCATGCCGGCGCTGGCCTACAGTCAGGATATTCAGCGCCGGGCAGCCCAGGCTGGTTTTGATTGGGAAAACATCGACGGCGTAATCGATAAGCTGAATGAAGAGGTGAAGGAACTCAAAGCGGCGTCTAGCCAGGAAGAAAAAGCCGAGGAGTTCGGCGATTTGTTTTTTACCCTGGTAAACATCGCCAGGAGGATGGGAATAGACCCGGAAACAGCTCTCAGGCAGTCCAACCGCAAGTTCTATAAACGTTTCAGCCACATGGAGAAGATTTGCCGGGAAAGGGGGCTGGACCTGGAAAACCTTTCTTTTGATGAGCAGAACGCTCTCTGGGAAGAAGCCAAACGCAGCCTTTAAATTTACACTATGCGCTATTATATGGTATAATTCTTTGATTTATGGTAAATCTAAAATATGTACGGTATATAATTCATTGGGGAGTATAAAGTTGATTAAAACACAAAAAAACGCCATTATCGAGTCTTTCAAGACCCATGAGGGCGATACAGGCTCAACGGAAATCCAGATCGCCATACTGACGGATAGAATAAACCAGTTAACCCGCCATATGGCCAGTAATAAACATGATTTCAGTACCCAGCGTGGTTTGCTCAAGCTGGTCGGCCAGAGAAGAAGATTGCTGAACTATCTGAGCAAAGAGAACGTAAGCCGGTACCATCAGGTTATCGGCAAACTCGGTTTGCGAAAGTAAAATTCAGGAGACTTCTTTTATGGAACCCAGATCAGCTACTCGTGAAATTGCGGGAAGACCGCTTACATTAGAAACCGGACGATTGGCCAAACAGGCCAACTCTGTTCTGGTCACGTATGGAGATACTGTAGTACTTGTGACTGCAGTTGCCAGTCCGACACCCAGGGAGGGAGTCGACTTTCTCCCCCTTACTGTTGATTATGAGGAAAGACTTTATGCCGCCGGAAAGATTCCCGGCGGTTTTATTCGTCGTGAAGGCCGGCCCAGCCAGGAGGCCATACTGGCCAGCCGCCTGACCGATCGCACCATACGCCCGCTTTTACCCAAGACCTGGCGCCGTGAAATTCAGATCATCGTGACAGTACTCTCCACGGACCAGGAAAATGACCCTAATTTGCTGGCTATAGTAGGGGCATCTTCGGCTTTGTCCATGTCGGAAATTCCTTTTGCCGGTCCGGTTTCGGGGGTTACCGTGGGCTACCTGGATGGGCAAATGGTGTTGAATCCAACCCTTCCCCAGTTGGCAGTCAGTTCTCTGGACCTGGTGGTGTGCAGCAGCCGTAAAGATATCGTGATGGTGGAAGCCGGAGCCCGTGAGATCCCGGAAGATATCATCGGAGAGGCTATGAAGTTCGGCCATGAAGCCAACCAGGCTATTATCGATCTACAGGAAGAGTTTTTACAGGGTATCCAAAAGCCCAAGGATGAAGCGCCGCCGGCCTGGAATAAACCGGAAGTCGAGTCGGCTGTAGCTAATATCGCTGTTAAAAAAATGGATACCATTATCGGACAATCAGACAAGCAGGCTCGCGGCGATGCCACGGAAAATCTTCGGAAAGAGATTATTGAACAGTTAAAAGAGACCTGCGAAGAATGTGATATCAATATCGCCTTCGAAAACATAATGAAACAGGTGCTGAGGTCCACTGTTCTGGATAAGTCAACGCGCGTCGATGGACGCGGCCTGACCGAACTACGACCCATTTCCTGCTCGGTTGGCCTGCTGCCCCGGACGCACGGATCGGGCCTTTTTAACCGGGGCGAGACCCAGGTGATGTCCATCACCACTCTGGGTGCAATGAGCGAAAGACAGCAGCTCGACGGCCTGGGCATCGAAGAGACCAAGCATTACATGCATCATTATAATTTCCCGCCCTTCTCCACTGGAGAAGTCCGGCGCATTGGCACCGTGGGCAGACGGGAAATCGGTCACGGCGCCCTGGCGGAGCGGGCCCTCCTGCCGGTAGTCCCCACCGAAGAGGAGTTTCCCTATACTATCCGTGTGGTTTCCGAAGTCCTGGGCTCCAACGGCAGCACCTCCATGGGCAGCACCTGCGCCAGCACTCTGTCCTTGATGGACGCCGGCGTCCCCATCAAGAAGCCGGTTTCCGGCATTGCTATGGGGCTGGTAACGGACGATAACGGGCGCTATGCAGTACTCACCGATATTGCCGGGCTGGAAGACGCTTATGGCGATATGGACTTCAAGGTAGCCGGTACGGATGAAGGAATTACGGCCTTACAGCTTGATATAAAATTAAAAGGTGTCAGCCTGGAAATCCTGAACAAGGCTATCAGCCAGTCGCGGGATGCCCGCATGTACATTCTGAGCGTGATGAAACAGGCTATCCCCGCCCCACGGGAGAACACCAGTCCATATGCTCCCCGGATGTATAAGATCAAGATCAATCCGGAAAAGATAGGAACGGTGATCGGTCCCGGAGGTAAAATGATCCGTTCCATTATCGATCAGACCAAGAGTACTATTGATATTGACGATAGCGGTACCGTAGTGATTGGCTCTTCGGATGAAAAGTCCGCACAGCGGGCCATCGAGATTATCGAAGGCCTGACCAGGGAAATCGAGGTTGGCGCTATTTATACCGGTAAAGTTAGCCGGATTTTGAACTTCGGTGCTATGGTGGAGCTGGTGCCGGGCAAGGAAGGCCTGGTGCATATCAGCGAGCTGGCTGATTACCGCGTCGCCAAGGTAGAGGATGTGGTCAAAGTGGGAGATGAGATCACAGTCAAGGTGGTTGATATCGACCATATGGGTCGGGTCAACCTGTCCCGCAAAGCCATGTTCGAGAAGCCCGGCGAGGAAAAGGAAAGGCCTCCGCGCCCGCCGCAGGAAAGACGTCCCGCAGGTCCCCCCCGCCGCAGTGGGGGAGGCGGAAGGGAAGACCGCCCACCCCGCCGCTTCAGCGACAGGCGGTAGCTAACTTAGAAGATTGAATCAAAAATGCCGGCCAGGTTTTGTTACCAGCCGGCATTTTTGATTTCTCCGGCTTGATAGGCGAGTAAGATAGTAGTCTTATAATAAGGTGCACTTGAAATAATTCGTCTCGCATATAGTCTATTCCTGGGCCTTCACGGTTTTACGATGACCTTTCCAGTACATCACCATCTGGGCCAATCCGATCACAACTATAATAATGCCGAGTATAAAAGAAGCATAAGAAAAATAATAGATAAGTACTCTATCTCCCACTACAGTATTGGTGGTTGACCTGAAAGCCGTATACAGGTAGATTGCGAATATAATCCCCCCTGAAATAATCTGAAGAAGAGCGGCTCTGATATGGGCTTTCCACTTTAACAATCCGCCAATAAACACGGCTATCCCCAATCCTAACATGATGTACTCATCGCTGGATTGTGGTGGTCTACCCCAGATGATTATATCCCCGCTGCCTGGAATCTGTTTGGGAACAATAATGTCGTTAACGCTGACACTGGTCCATGAGAAAAAGGCGATTACTGCCCCAAGAATCATTTGTAGAATACACAATAACTTTATGGGATACCCCCGTATTACGTTTATTCTCGTTATTCTGCCATAGTGTATAACGAATATGATGTCAAAAGGTTAATAAATGGTCTATACCTTAGGATAATCTTAACAGAGAAACTTAGAAGAAACAATGAAATCCCCCATAATACTTGAAAAGCAGCACAGGAGTTTAGTACTGGAATCCTGAGTATAGATCAATTAAGATAAATGGTAGTATTATTAATAAATTGTATACCGATTTAATTGCTGTCCTTGTCGATGGACCGGAAAAGCAGAAACTGGTGGCCCTTGCTTCGGGAATGAGTCTCCTGGCTCCGGACTCTGTTCATTTGTATTAAAGCCGGAACAGCAGATGCGCTCTCCATTAGACGTTCAAGGGATCAAATTGAATATCACCAGGTATAAAATCGTGGAATTTGTCCGTGAAGGCCGCCGCAAAGACTGATAGCCCTCGCCCAAACTTTTAATGGGCTTATAATTAAATTCGTATAATTAATATAAACTATACTTGGAGGGGTTATTACATGATTCCGATAAAGGTGATTATTCACGGCGCTTCCGGCAGGGTAGGACAGGTGCTGGTGAATACCCTCTCACAAACATCAGAAGTCAAACTGGTGGGGGCGGTGGACCTCAAGGTAGAAAGCGAAAAGATAGGACTGCCGGACGGCTCGGAGATTCCTTTTTCCGCCGACCTGGAGAAGATAATTAAGGAAACCGGTCCCGAGGT
>CAZELW010000073.1:0-2346 GCA_964513135.1 uncultured Dehalococcoidales bacterium | reverse complement strand
CTTCCGATCTGGTGGACTTCACCTTGGCCGGACCGGCGATGCCGGCCATCCGCCTGGCCGCCGCGCACAGGGTCAACCTGGTCGTCGGCACGACCGGCTTCACGGCTGCCGATATTGCCGAAATGGAAAAGCTGGCCGATACCCACCAGGTGGGAATTATCCTGGCCTCCAATTTTGCCCTGGGAGCGGTGCTGATGATGTATTTCGCCAAAGTGGCGGCCAAATACCTGGACTATGCCGAGATCATCGAGCTGCATCATAATCAGAAGCAGGACGCTCCTTCAGGGACGGCCATCAATACGGCTAAAGCCATGGCCGCCTACCGGGGCCGACCCTTCTCCCAGTCCGTGGATGAGGGTAAGGACTATCCCAGTCGGGGCGAAAAGGTGGACGGGATCACCGTCCACAGCGTCCGTTTACCGGGCTTGCTGGCCCACCAGGAAGTCCTGTTCGGCGGATTGGGACAGACCCTCAGTATTCGGCATGATGCCATTAACCGGGAATGCTATGTTCCGGGCGTGCTGCTGGCTGTCCAGGCTGTGGTCAGGCAAAAAGGGCTGGTGCAGGGACTTGAGAACCTGCTGGACCTGTAATTTGGCTTCTGTTCCCTCGCCCTCGCTGAGGGAGAGGGTTAGAGTGAGGGTACTGGGTTAAATATAGGACCGGGGAGGGATTGAAGTTGGATAAATACAGGATCTCTATTATCGGGGCGACTACTTTGGGAGGGCAGGAGCTGGTCCGCATCCTGGAGGAACGCCAGTTTCCTCTGGAAAGCCTCACACTCTGGACGACCGATGACACGGCGAACCGCACGATCTCTGCTCCCCGCCGGGCATATACCGTGCAGGCGCTGGGGCATGAAAATGAGAAAGACGCTTTCCAGGAGACCGATATCGTATTCTTTATCGAGGGCGATAACACCAGCCGCCATCTGGTCCCCAGAGCGGTGCAGGCCGGGGCGCTGGCTATCGACAGCAGCAGCGTCTTCCGCATGGATGAGGATGTCCCCCTGGTGATACCGGAAATCAATCCCGAAGATATCCGCAGCCACCGGGGCATCATTGCCAGCCCCGGCTGCTCTACAATCATTTTTAATACCGCTGTTTATCCTTTGCATAAAATTAATCCGGTGAAGCGGGCGGTTGTTTCCACCTACCAGTCTGTTTCCGGCGTGGGCCTCCCGGCTATGCGGGAATTGACCGAACAGGTCCAGCGCATGCTGGCCGGACAGACCGTTCGACCCGTTCTCTTTCCTCATGAGATCGGGTTTAATGTGCTGCCGCAGGTAGATGTTTTTCTGGATAACGGGTATACTAAGGAAGAATGGCAGATGCTGGATGAAACCCGGAAAATCCTGCATAATGACAGCATCCTGATCTCGACCACCTGCGTCCGTGTCCCGGTTTATAAAGGGCATTGCCAGGCGATTACCCTGGAGTTTGAAAACGAAATCAATCCGGACATCGCTGGCGATACGCTGGCCAGGGCCGTGGGAGTCAGAGTTGTCGACGACCCGGGAATCAGCCTGTACCCGGATTCGCGGATGGCGGCCGGGACGGATATGGTGATGGTGGGACGACTCCGCCAGGATGTTTTTAATACTAACGGACTGGTGCTGTGGGCGGCAGCCGATAACACGCGCAAAGGCAACGCTCTGAACCTGGTTCAGATTGCGGAAAAAATTATTAAAGAAGGTTGGTTGAAAACAAAAGGTTAGAGATGAAAGACCTGGGAAGATTAATCACTGCTATGGTAACCCCGTTTGATAATGAGGGTAAAGTGGACTACCCGCAGGCTATTAAACTGGCGCTGGCTTGCATAAATTCGGGAAGCGATGGAGTACTTCTCTCCGGTACTACCGGGGAATCTCCCACGCTGACCCACGAAGAAGAGCATAGACTCTATGCCGAGGTCAAAGCCGCGGTTGGGGATAAAGGCTCGATCATCGCCGGGACCGGCAGCAACAGCACAGCGGAGGCCGTGGAAGCCACCCGGGGAGCGGAAAAGGCCGGTGTGGACGCCTGCCTGCTGGTAACCCCCTATTATAATAAGCCGTCACAGGAAGGCCTCTATCAGCATTTTAAAACCATCGCAGAGAATACCGGTCTGCCCTGTATCCTGTATAATGTTCCAGGCAGGACCGTGGTCAGTCTGGCGTCGGACACGGTGATCAGGCTCAGCCAGATAGACAATATCATCGGTATTAAGGAAGCTAGCGGTAATCTGGAGGAGATCAGCCGGATCATTGCCGGGGCCAGAAAAGGGTTTATCGTCTGGAGCGGCAATGACGGCGATGTGAGATCGGAAGAGCGTCGTGTAGGGAAAGAGTGTAGGATAGGGGGGGGG
>CAZELW010000072.1:0-7376 GCA_964513135.1 uncultured Dehalococcoidales bacterium | reverse complement strand
ATTCGCGCTCTTCCCAATGAAGGACGCACAGAAGCCGTTTTTTTACGAACGAACCGAGAGAGTCAAGCAAAAAGGCCCCGAGGCTGGAAGGAAAAACCCGGGCTCGGGGCCTGCGTTCACCTCCACGTAGAATTCCCTTGAAGAGCTTCGGAGGGCGAAGGAGGAATTTCGTCTGTCGTGCACTGCCTCCCGGGTGAAGAACGCAGGAGGCCCGCCTCTTTACTGCCGGGAGAGAACGCTGCGCTCCGATCTGGAATCATCCTCGACCAATTGAAGAGAGGGCGAGTCAAGATCGAGTTTGAACATCTCGGGTTGGAGCCTTTAAGATTGACTTTGAACCGGATTTCCAACCGCCTGGCCGGGACCATCGTTCTGGCGGCCTTGCTGATAACATCCGGCCTGATCATTGTAGCCGATGTTCCGCCAAGAGCCGGGGAAATACCGATTTTCGGCATTGTCGGCATCGGGTTGGCCCTGTTCTTAGCCATCGGCCTGTTTATTTCCATGTTTTTCCAAAAATAATATTAATAATAAGAGAGAGTCCCGGAACTCCCTTTTATAAGCCATATCATTTATCAGGACAAAAGCATCCTCCCGGCAGAACATGCCTGGTTGTCTTATCAGTCAACGGTTTTCTAACGGGTCAACTGGGCTTCGAGAGCTTTCTTTACCAAAAAGAATCCGCCGTCCGGATTATCGAGATAGTCCAGATGATAGTCCCGGACATATGCAACGCTGCTGCGGTCGGAAAACAATTTCACTCCACCCAAATCCAGCACCAGATCGTCCTGACGCTGGCGGTCGAATCTCATACTGGAGGTTATCCGGCCCATTTCATCGGTATCAACCATTATTCTAAAGCCGATGCCGGCATCCATACATTTCTGTACCAGTTCTTCTCTGAGTTTACCTGCTGCCCTCGTGCTAACATGTATCATATTGTATCCTCCTCTTTATAGAAATGAATTAGCATTACGGCTCCATCTGTCCCCCGTCGAAACCTTGATTTTATTCTACACTGTCCTCAAATCCATGGATATTCTTCAAGAGTATTATTCCTGATAGGGGAAAATGGCTATTTACAAATACCATTTCGACCCAAATCTATTGCTTAACCTATCACCTCCTCAATAATCCAGATTAACAATTTGATTTCACCGGGCTATCAACAACCCGGGACTGACCCTGAAGCAGCCGGATTCTAACCGCTTAGAAAAACGACCACTGTGTTAATAATAATCCTTTGCATAGCTCAAACCATCCGCCAACGTACGTATTTGTTATCAAAAAACCTCACATTATTGAGTTAAGGATAGAGCCTCAGAGGTGAAGGCCGCCGGTATTGATTTACAGAGCAGGAAGTGATTGCGATAAACAGGATGTCAGGCTGGAGGCTTCAGACATTTATTCCGAAGCCCGGCAAGGTTGCGAATCCAGGCCTGAATCAGTATCATATTATCATTAAGATATTGCCTGTGAGGAATGGTGATGAACTGGGAACAACTAACCAATCCAGAAACATTATACGGCTTAGTCCTGCCGGTGGGAATCGCCCTCGTAATAATCATCGTGGCGCTGCTTCTCCGCAAGGTCCTTTACAGCTACATCCGGCGCCTGGCTTCAAAAACCAGGTCTGACTTTGATGATATCCTGATTCGCGATACCCGTCCGGCCACTTTATTATGGAGCATCTGGCTGGGACTTATTGCCGGCTTTGCCTTTTATGAGGCGCCCGACTCATGGTCAGATATTACAGACAAAGCGGTCCCGGTAATTTTCACAACCCTGGGAATATATACGGCGATTATGGTCGTCATAGCTTTGCTGAGGTGGTACAAAAAGGAAATCTGCTGCCGCACCACCAGCAGCCTGGATGATATTATACTGGGAACACTGATAGTCGCCACCCCGGTCATAGGAGGAGGACTCGGCCTTATCACCATCCTGAATATGCTGGGGATAGGATCTGAGCGCGTCAATAACTGGCTCAACACTCATATTGCCAGCCTGGGAGCAATTACCGTGGTAACGGTGATACTACTTATTTCATCGGTAATAATCGTTCCCCGTGTAATCAATTCGGCGGTCCGCAACTCCAGTGTTGACCAGACCGAGGAAGAACTCCAGAAAAGAGCCAGCACCCTGATAAGTGTGGTTGGAACGGCCATACAGGTAATGATTCTTTTTATCTACCTTCTGATGATAGCCAGCAATGTAGGCCTCGACATTACCTCGGTCCTGGCCGGAGCCGGTGTACTGGGAATCGCAGTCGGTTTCGGGGCCCAGTCACTGGTAAAAGATGTCCTGGCCGGTTTGTTCATTATCATGGAAAACCAGTACCGCAAAGGGGACGTCGTTTCGATCGCCGGGGAATCGGGCGTAGTGGAGGAAATCAACCTCAGAAGAACCATACTGCGCAATGTGGACGGAATATACCATGTGGTACCCAACGGGGAAATCCGCATAGCCAGCAACTACACCAAACAGTGGGCGCGGGCCAATATCAATGTCGCGGTAACATACGGAACGGACCTGAAAAGGGCGATGGAAGTTATTGATGGAGTAGGAAAAGAGATGGCAGGGGACCCCTACTGGTCCTGCGCATTGATATCTCCTCCCAGGGCAACCCGGGTGGACAAGCTGGGGGTGGACACCGGAATCGAAATCAAGGTGATGGCGGATACCAGACCTGCCCGGCAGTGGGAGGTGATGGGTGAGCTGCGCCTCCGCATTAAAAACGCCTTCGACAAGGCAGGTATAGTCCTGTATTATCCGCATACCCGGGTCTTTCTGGATAATGTCCCAGGCCAACTGAAACCGGGGGATGTAACGACAAGAATCGAAGATGACAGGAATTCCCGGAATCAGTAAGTAAAGCATAATTCAGGCCCTCCTCTGAGTTCCTCTGGAACGGAATCAGGATTAAGGATTAATTTACGTTTGTGGTAGCCAGGGCCCTCTGAGGTTATAACTTACTTAAGCCGTAACGTGAAATAGTTTACAGATAGTTTACAGTTTACACCCCAAAATGGGGGATTTTGAGGCTAAAAAGGGCCAAAAATAATGACTGTAAAGTGTAAACTACCATATTTAACTGGAACCTCAAAAATTTTCCCAAGGCCCCTCCTTGAGATCAGTAAACTGTCTTTCCGCAATGATTTCCAGCCAGCTATTGTTAAAGCGGCTGACGCCAACCGGGTTAAACCTGGAGAGGAAAATGATGGGGAATAAGCCGATACAATAACACACCTCCACTGGATGTTGGCTTTCGCTGGGATGTGAGCCAGGCAGCGATACTGGATTACGAAACAAGTCGGGTATAAGCATTAGAGAGAAAATACAGGAACAGGATGTAATCTTTGGAAAGGATTTTATTATAACAGGGTGAGGCAAATGGCTGTCAATAGCGAATAAGTAATAGAGGGCGTAGGAGTTTTGGGGGAGGGGGAGGGATTAAAGAAGGAGATAAGGGCCTCCCCACCCTGAGATGCTTCGGCTTCGCCTGTCGAAGCCTCCAGCATGACAGGAAACGACCGCTTAAAAAGGATTCCCGACCTAAGGCTGCCTTCGAGGCCTTGAGATTGCTTCGGAGGAGGTTCAGGAGCCTCGCAATGACGGCCAAGGGGTTGGGCCCTGCCGACCCCGATTGGACAGAAGTGGGTAATGATTCAGGATTGATGATTAATGAGGGGGAGAGGGGTTTGGGCGGTCGGGTCCGAGACCCGACCCTACACTTGATAATGGACATCTTTGTCATATTATTCTTACCGCTTTATTGTATAATCCTGTTAGAGGCATGCTAGAAGCTCTAACGATTATCATCAGCTACCTGTTGGGATCCTTCCCTACCGCCTATATTGCCGGGAAATTGACACGCGGCGTCGATATACGCAGGATAGGGGGAGGCAATATGGGCGCCCTGAACACCATCCGCGAAATCGGGCTGGCAACCGGGCTGCTGGTGCTTCTGATTGACGTCGCGAAGGGCGCCGGCGCGGTCCTGATCGCCAGAGCCCTGGGTGTTTCACCGATCTGGATATACCTGGCCGGTTTTATGGCTGTTGTCGGGCATTGCTGGCCGGTCTTTCTCAAGTTCAGAGGAGGCAAGGGGGCGGCGACGACAATGGGAGTATACCTGGCTCTGGCACCCCCGGCATTCGCCTGCTGCATACCGGTGTTACTGGCGGTAATATTTTTTACCAGCAACGTCACCCTCGGACTGGCCGCCGGCATAGCGCTCTTTCCTCTTTTCCTGTGGATATTCGGCTATCCTGTCGAACTGATCGTCTATGCCATTCTGACGGCCATCTTCCTGGGTTTACGCTATTTACCGACAGCCCACAGAGGGATGAAAAAGGCCGACGGCGTTAAAGATTTCATCATAGAGAAAAACTATAAACCATGGCAGACCCGGAAGACTAACAGCCGGAACCAGGAGAGGCCTAACCGATAACCACCCTGGCTTCCATGTCCGCCGGCTGCCGGATAACCCGGCCGATAACCTTCGATCCGGGCAAGGCACGGAGAAGTCCATCCACATTGTTTTCAGAGCAGATCACCGCCATGCCGATCCCCATATTGAAAACATGGTACATTTCATTCTCGTCCACATTGCCCGCCCGCTGGATGATGCGGAACAGGGGAGGGACGTCCCAGGACTGCCGATCTATCCGGGCAGCGAATCCCTCCGGAAGGACCCGGGGTATGTTTTTATAGAAGCTGCCGCCCGTAATATGGGCCAGTCCCTTAACGGATGACAGCAGCGGTTTAATCTGGCGATAGTAGCAGCGGTGAGGTTCCAGCAGGGCTTCCCCCAGCGTCCGCCCCAGCTCCTGATAGGTGGTATTCAGGGCTTCCGGACCGAATATTTTGCGCACAAGGGAATAGCCGTTAGTGTGCAGTCCACTGGAAGGCAAGCCGATAATCGCATCACCGATGCTGACATCGTCTCCCAGTTTAATTTCGTCTTTCTCAACCGCACCGATGATAAAGCCCACCAGGTCGTAATCATCATCGGCATAAATGCCGGGCATCTCAGCAGTCTCACCGCCGATAAGGGCACAGCCGACCTCCTGGCAGGCTTTTACCAGTCCTCCGGCAATAGTCTCCACCCTCTGCGGGTTAAGCTTGCCCATAGCAATATAGTCCAGGAAAAAGAGCGGAGTTGCTCCGCCGGTGAAAATATCGTTCACGCAGTGGTTCACAATATCCATGCCGATAGTGTCGTGTTTATCCAGGGCTATCGCGATTTTCATTTTCGTGCCCACTCCGTCCACGTGAGATACCAGGACCGGTTGTTGATAGCCTTTGAATTCATACAGCCCGCCGAAAAAACCGATCCCCCGCAGGACTTCAGGGCCAAAAGTAGGCTGCGCCATTCTGCCGATGACCTTTTTCACTTTCAAGGCGGCATTGATATCCACGCCAGCCGATGCGTATGTTTCTTTTTTCATCTGTGATTTCTCCCCGTTATTAAGACTCAAGCAGCCTTATTATACCATCTTTACAGAGAGCTGCGGTTTTAAAAAACAAATGAGGGATATTATTCCATGTCCCGGAATTGAAACCTGGAGCAGAAAACCCGTGTCAGCGGGGTTCCATCGCCAGTTTATCCAGCTCGAGCTGGACGGGGATCGGATAGTCGCCGGTAAAGCAGGCATTACAGAAATTTACTCCGGGAAGTCCGACAGACTGGATCAGACCCTCCAGGCTGATATAGCCGAGAGAATCAGCCCCGATAAATTGCCTGACTTCTTCCACAGTCTTCCTGGCGGCGATCAACTCCCGGCGGGTAGCCATATCCACTCCGAAGAAACAGGGATGGACCAACGGAGGAGCGCAAATACGCATGTGGACTTCGCTGGCTCCGGCCTTTCTTAACAGATTGACGACATTAGGAGTAGTGGTCCCCCGGACAATGCTGTCGTCAACCAGCACCACCCGTTTGCCATTGAGAACATCCGGTAAAGGATTGAATTTCATTTTAACGCCCAGCTCCCTCATACGCTGGTCCGGGGCAATAAAGGTGCGGCCAACATAACGGTTTTTGATCAGCCCTTCGGTATAAGGGATGCCGGACTTCTGGGCAAAACCTATTCCGGCTACCGTGGCTGAATCCGGCACACCCACAGCCAGGTCGGCTTTAACCGGATGTTCCTCTGCCAGCCTGGCCCCCATTGCCAGACGGGCCTGGTAGACCAGCCGGCCGTCTATCCTGCTGTCGGGACGGGCGAAATAGATATATTCGAAAATACAGGTGGCTTTCCTCTCGACGGGCTCATGGTAACTCCTGGTCCCCTGGGAATCGATAACCACAATTTCGCCCGGTTCGATATCACGAACAAACGAAGCGCCGATATGGTCCAGAGCGCAGCTCTCGGAAGCAACTATCCAGTGACCGTTGATCTTGCCCAGGCAAAGAGGACGCACGCCGAAGGGATCGCGCACGGCAATGAGCTGGTTTTGGGTCATAATAACCAGGGTATAGGCTCCCTTTATACGGCGCATGGTATAGCGAATCCGTTCCACCCAGTCCTGTCCCGGAGAGGCCAGAATCTGATTCGCGATGACTTCGGAATCGGTGGTGGTATTGAAAGTATATCCCCGTTCACAAAGGTCTTTGAAAAGATGTTCGGCATTGATGAGGTTGCCGTTATGAGCGATAGCGATGGTATCTTCACCGCTGCCGACAATGATAGGCTGGACATTACAGGAGCGGCTGGAGCCGGTGGTGGAGTACCGATTGTGACCGATGGCGATATCCCCGCAGAGTTGACTTAAGGAGTCTTCACTGAACACCTGGGATACCAGGCCCATTTTAGCATAAAGCTGAATTCTCTTGCCGTCGGAGGTGGCGATTCCGGCGCTTTCCTGGCCCCGGTGCTGCAGTGCGAACAAGGCGAAGAAGGTAATGCGAGCTACATCTTCCCCCGGGGCAAACACTCCGAAAATGCCGCAAGCTTCGTGCAATTTTACCTGCCTGTAACCGGATTCATACCCGAATAACAGAATAATTATAGCCGAATTCTATAGAGCGGTCAATTTTGGAGAAGGGAAAGCCGGGAGTTGTTTGGTTTCTAGAGAAAGGTTACGCCCGCCTGGTGGGGTGGAAGGAATTATGAGTAAAGATTAATGATTAAGGAAAGGGGAGAGGGGACGCCCCACCCTGAGATTGCTTCGGAGGAGGTTCAGGAGCCTCGCAATGACGTCCAAGGGGGTCAGGCACGGAATGACGGGGAACAGGGATACCCCCCTTCCTGAGATTGCTTCGAAAGGGGAAAGGATTCTCGCAATGACGGCCAAGATGTGGGGCCCTATCGACCCTGATTGAAGATCGGAAGAGCGTCGTGTAGGGAAAGAGTGTAGGATAGGGTGTA
>CAZELW010000071.1:0-7393 GCA_964513135.1 uncultured Dehalococcoidales bacterium | reverse complement strand
CGGGGTGTTTCCGGCCCTTCTGAAGTTGTCCAACCTGCTTTTAACTGGCAGGACCGCGGCTGGTGCGGCCTGCCGTTGCAGGAATACATAATTTATGAGCTGCATGTGGGTGCCTTTACGCCGGAAGGCACTTTGACTGCCATCATTCCGCATCTGGATGAGTTGGTCAAACTCGGCATCACCGCCGTCGAGCTAATGCCGGTTGCCCAGTTCCCGGGAGGCCGCAACTGGGGATATGACGGGGTATATCCATATGCCGTGCAAAATACCTACGGCGGCGTCCCGGGGTTGAAGCAACTGGTGAATGCCTGCCATCGGAAGGGACTGGCAGTGGTCCTGGATGTAGTTTACAATCACCTGGGGCCGGAGGGGAATTACCTGGAAAAATTCGGCCCTTACTTCACTGGCCGTTATAAGACCGACTGGGGAAAAGCCCTGAACTTCGATGGACCGGGAAGCGATGAGGTGCGCCGGTTCTTTGTGGAAAATGCTCTGTACTGGATCACTGAATTTCATATAGATGCTTTAAGGCTGGACGCAGTCCATGCCATATTGGATTTTTCTCCCCGCACATTCATAGAAGAACTGGTGGAATCGGTCAAAGAGCGGGCGGAAGAGCTTAACCGGAGGGTCTACCTGATTGCGGAAAGCAATGCCGATGATGCGCGCCTGATACGCCCTCCGCATTCAGGAGGCTACGGACTGGATGCCCAGTGGAACGATGATTTTCACCATGCCCTGCATTTCCTTTTAACCGGCGAGACGGCGGGGTATTACCAGGATTTTTCTCATCTGCGTTACCTGATAAAAGCTGTCAGGAGCGGGTTTGCCTATTCTGGCGAGTACTCCCGGTTTCGGGGCAGGCGGAGGGGCTCATCCACCGCAGGTATTCCCGCATATCGTTTCGTGGTCTTCTCTCAGAACCATGACCAGGTTGGCAACCGGCCCCTGGGGGACAGGTTGAGCCGACTGGTATCATTTGAATCTTTGAAACTGGCTGCCGGCATCGTTTTGCTTACTCCGGGAATACCTCTGCTCTTTATGGGGGACGAGTACGGTGAAACTGCTCATTTCCCCTACTTCATCAGCCATTCCGATCCCGAAATAATTGAAGCGGTACGCCGCGGGCGTCGGGAGGAATTTGAGGCTTTTTATAATCATGGAGTCTTTCCGGATCCCCAGGACGAAAAGACTTTCCGGGAGGCCAAACTCAACCGCCGCTTACGCACGGAGGGCTCTCATAAAGTCCTCCTTGATCTCTATACCGAACTCATCAGGTTAAGGAAGGAAATTCCGGTTTTCCAGAGCTTCAACCAGGAACACCTCGAAGTTGTGGGGTATGAGAAGCAGGACCTGGTCTTTATGCGCCGCCGGGATGAGGATATGGAGGTCGTGGAGGTCTTTAATTTCAGTGAAGCAGTGGCCGCGGCGGTGCTGCCTGTACCCCGGGGGAGTTGGAAAAAGTTAATCGATTCAGCGGAAAAGCGCTGGGGAGGTAGTGGAAGCCGCGTTCCGGATCGCCCGATTTCTGATGGAGAACTGTCAATGGAATTGAGTCCCCGCTCATTCGCGGTGTTTTTAAAGCAGGGGGACGTAAAATAAAAACAAAGCCCGCTTCTCAGCCCCCCCGTGGTTTGCCATTATTGCATGAGGTGAACAGATGCCTGAGTTCAGGGTGCCGGTAGCGACCTACCGGCTGCAGTTCAATTCTCAGTTCAAATTCGAGGACGCCAGGAGGTTGGTCCCCTATTTAAGCCGGTTGGGTGTAACCGATATCTATGCTTCCCCGATTTTTAAAGCCCGTCAGGGTAGCCTGCACGGGTATGATGTTACCGATCCTGCGCAGCTAAATCCCGAATTGGGGACTGATGCCGAATTTAAGGATCTGGTCCGGGAGATTAAGGAGAATAATCTGGGGCTGCTGCTGGATATTGTGCCCAACCATATGGCGGTAAGCCCGGAGAATCTCTACCTGATGGACGTGTTAAAGAACGGCCTGGACTCCCCTTACGCACAATTCTTTGATATCGACTGGCTGCCCTGCGGTGGTGCAGGCGAAAGCCGGTTAATCCTCCCCTTTTTAAGCCGGCCTTACATCCGGGCGCTGGAAGAAGGGGAAATCCGGTTGTGGATGGAAGATTTATCAATTTATGTCCGGTATTACGATATCCGGCTGCCTCTGTCATTAAAATCTTATCCCCTTGTCCTCTCCTTCCGGATGAATTCAGCCGCTCCGGGCAGGTTGATCGAACGTACAGCCCTGGATCGGCTTAAACGCCTCATTAAGGATATGGAAACGCTTCCGGAGGCTGCTGGTGCCGGGAAATCGAAAGAGAATATTTCCCGGATCGCGGCAGTGGAAAGGGAGTTTAAAGATCTGGTACAAAATTCATCGACCGTGAAAGAGTTCATCCTGGTAAATATCGCTTTGATAAACGGCCAAAAGGGGGGTCCCCGCAGCTTTGATCGACTGGACTCCATATTAAACCGGCAATTCTACCGTTTAACCTTCTGGAAAACAGGGCTAAAAGATCTGAATTACCGGCGATTCTTCGACGTCAGCAGTCTTATCAGCCTGCGCACCGAATTGCCGGAGGTATTTCAGTCTACTCATGCCCGGGTATTACAGATGGTGAAGGAAGGAGCCGTGACCGGCCTGCGCATTGATCATATTGACGGACTGTATGATCCATGGGCTTCTCCGGCCCGCCTGCGGCGGCCCCCCGGACGTTTTTACGTAATAGTGGAAAAAATACTCAGCGATAACGAAGTACTGCCGGGCGATTGGCCGGTTTACGGGACCACCGGCTATGATTTTTCTCGTGAAGTGAATAATGTGTTCGTGGACAGCGGCGGTATGCTCAAATTGGATGAGCACTACTCTCAGACAATTCAGCGCCCTGTTGTATTTTCCGAGGTAGTCTATGAGAAAAAGAAGCAGATTATCCGGGAGTTGTTTCCCGGTGAGTTGCGCTCGCTGTCCTGCCGGTTATTCGCCCTGGCCGGCCGGGACCGGTATGCCCGCGATTTAACGGAGGAAGATATCAGTCAGGCTTTGATTGAGGTGACCGCCGGTTTACCGGTTTACCGCACCTATACCCGTTCATTTGAAATCTCTCCCACCGACCGGCGCTACCTGGAAATCGCTTTCGCAGAGTCCCGGCGCAGATCGGCCCCCGGCCAGGCCGGCGCACTTTCTTTTTTGCGAAAGGTGCTCTTCTTGGAATTTCCCCCGGGGCCTGGTATTTCCCGGAAACGAGACTGGCTGCACCTGGTGATGAAATGGCAGCAGTTTACCGGCCCGGTAACCGCCAAAGGCCTGGAGGATACCGCTTTATATAACTATAATCGTTTGATTTCATTGAATATCGTCGGTGCGTCTCTGGAACAAAAAGAATGGTCGGTGAATAAATTCCATGAGTTTAACATTTCCCGGCAAACCCACTGGCCGCTTGGCCTGAACGCCACCTCGACGCATGACGCCAAACGCAGTGAGGATGTCCGGGCCAGGATAAATGTGCTTTCCGAAAAGGCCCGGGAGTGGGCGGCACATGTTTCCCGGTGGCGGCGCTGGAACCACGGTAAAAAGAAAAAATGGAAAGGTCGGCTGGTCCCTGATGCCAATACCGAAGAATTCCTGTACCAGACCCTGGTAGGCGCCTGGCCTTTTTATTCTGATGAAATCCCGGACTTTCGAGAACGCTTTAAAAATTACATGCTCAAATCTGCCAGGGAAGCCAGGGTCTTTACCGGTTGGATTCAACCTGATGAAACCTATGAAAAATCTTTAATCAGCTTCATTGAAGCTATTCTGGACGATTCTGAGGGAAATGAATTTTGGGAAGATTTTACGCCTTTTCAGAGGGATATTGCCTTCTATGGAGCCCTGAACTCCCTGGGGCAGACTTTATTGAAAATCACCTCGCCGGGCGTTCCGGATTTTTATCAGGGCATGGAGACCTGGGACCTGAGCCTGGTTGATCCGGATAACCGCCGTCCGGTGGACTTCGCCCTGAGACAAAAGCTTCTCGATGGACTGGCTGACCGGGAAAAAACAGACAGGGAAGCACTTTTAAGGGAAATCCGGGATCACTGGCAGGACGGGAGGATTAAGCTTTACATAACTACTCAAGGTCTGTCAATACGGCGAAAACTGGCTGCACTCTTCCGGTCCGGCGATTACATTCCTCTCCGGGTAGAGGGGAAGAGACAGGAAAACGTCATAGCCTTTCTCCGGCATTGGAGAAACAACTGGGCTGTTATAGCTGTGCCGCGCCTGTCGACGAAGCTGGTGCAGCCGCGCAGCTTTCCGCTGGGAAAGGAGATCTGGGGCTGGGACAGGCTCATATTGCCGGAAGATGCTCCCGGGACCTGGCAAAACGGGTTTACGGGTGAGACGATAGAATCGCTGGCGGACAAAAGCCTGCTCCTGGCACGGGCTTTCAATACTTTCCCGGTGGCTCTGCTGCACAATAGCTTCTAAGTTCCGCCGCTGTCCTCCTTGCAGGGGCAGGTCAATAATAATAGCGAGCGTCCCAGAATATCCAGCGTCTCCCCGGCTTTAAACTCTATTTTTTCGGGGGGCAAATCGACCCGATTGGTGTCTATGGCTATTTGCCACAGGCCATCCGGGAGAAAGGAGGGTATAATAAACGGGATCGTCTCGCGGAAGGAGTTCAGAATAATGATCATAGAGCTGTCACGCAGCGGCAGCCCTTTTTCATCGATCTCATCCGGTACATTGCCGGCCAAAAAGATACCGCAGCAGCGTATCCAGGAAGAATTCCAGTCCTGGTCGGTCATTTCCCGGCCGTCCGAGCGCAGCCACATGATATCCTTGATGTTGGATCCGCGGATGGGCTTTCCCTCATAAAAGTTTCGGCGCTGGAAGACCTGGTGTTCAAGGCGGAAGTTGACCAGGTTCCGGGTAAAGTTCAGCAGCTTTTGCTTCCTTTCGTCCAGGTCCCAGTCGAACCAGGTTAGTTCATTGTCCTGACAGTAGGCGTTATTGTTGCCCTTCTTGGTGCGGCCTATTTCGTCTCCCCCGCAGATCATGGGCACCCCCTGGGAGAGAATTAGAGTTGTCAGGAAGTTCCGTTTCTGGCATTCCCTCAATTCAATGATTCCGGGATCGTCCGTAGGACCTTCCACTCCGCAGTTCCAGGATAAGTTATCGTTCGAACCGTCTGTGTTATTGTCGCCGTTGGCTTCATTATGCTTCTGTTCGTAGCTGACCAGGTCGTTCAGTGTGAAGCCGTCGTGAGCAGTAACGAAATTGATGCTGGCGTAGGGCTTCCGTCCATCCATCTGGTACAAATCGCTGCTGCCGGTAATGCGGTAGGCCAGCTCAGCCACCGCTCCCTCATCCCCTTTCCAGAACTTGCGGATCGCGTCCCGGTATTTACCGTTCCATTCAGTCCACAGGACCGGGAATTTCCCTACCTGGTATCCTCCTTCCCCGACGTCCCAGGGTTCCGCGATCAGTTTGACCTGGGAGATAATCGGGTCCTGATGAATAATGTCGAAGAAAGAGGAAAGACGGTCGACGTCTTGCAGTTCCCGGGCCAGGGCCGAGGCCAGATCAAACCGGAACCCGTCCACGTGCATCTCGGTGACCCAGTAGCGCAGGCTGTCCATGATCAGTTTGAGTACCTGGGGATGGCGGACATTAAAACTGTTGCCTGTGCCGGTATAGTCCATGTAGTATCTCGGCTGGCCTTCCACCAGCCGGTAATAGCTGGTATTATCGATTCCCCTGAAGCTGAGGGTCGGTCCCAGGTGATTGCCTTCGGATGTATGGTTGTAGACCACATCCAGGATCACCTCAATACCGGCCTGGTGCAGGGACTTGACCATGGCCTTGAATTCGTATATCTGGCTGCCGGGATCGCCTGATCTGCAGTATCTGGACGTAGGAGAAAAATAATTCGTGGTATTATATCCCCAGTAGTTCCTCAGTCCTCTATCTACCAGGTGCTTTTCGTCCAGGAACTCATGCACCGGCATAAGTTCGACCGCGGTGATGCCCAGGTTTTTCAGGTATTTGATCAAAGGAGGTGAAGCCAGGCCGGCGTAGGTCCCTCTCATCTCCGGGGGAAGGTCGGGATGGCGCATGGTAATACCTTTGACGTGCACTTCATAAATCACGGTGTTGTGCCAGGGTATCCTGAGCTGCCGGTCGCCTTCCCAGTCAAAGGTAAAGTCGGTGACCATACATTTAGGCATCCCCCAGGCATCATCCTCATCGTTGCGTACCAGATCGCCGTCCTCCTGGCCCGGCTGGTAAGCAAAAACCGGGGCCTGCCAGTTTACCTCGCCGGTGATGGCTTTGGCATACGGGTCGATAAGCAGTTTGTTGGGATTAAAGCGCAGCCCGGCAGCAGGATCATATGGGCCGTGGACGCGGTAGCCGTAAAGCTGTCCCGGCTTGAGTCCGACGATCATAGCGTGCCAGATGCGGCCGGTAGCTTCCGGCAAAGCAATCCGCCGGCTCTCTTTTTTGGATTGAGGACTATCAAAAAGGCACAGTTCTACCCTGGTGGCGCCTTCGGAATAGAGAGCAAAATTGACTCCTTCTCCGGTCCAGGTTGGCCCCAGGGGATAAGGCTTCCCCGGGAGAATCCTGGTTGCCAAAGCCTGAGTTACCATATTTCCTCACCTCCACCCATCCACGCTGTTTGGAAGCGTACTTCTGAATTTGGAAGGGCTCATTTCCAGTGCCCAATAATACATTGTACTTCAGAAGGTCCCCGCCCGTCCCCGCGCAAAGCGGCCAGCCATAATCCAGCGTATAGGGGTGAGTCTCGGACCCGCCCGCCCAAACCATCTTATCCCATTACCCTGGAATCGCTCCTCCCCCTGAAGCTTCAGTACCACCATATTTTCACTGTCACCCTGGAGGAGCCTCACTCCCTATTTCCTGAGGCGACGAAGGGTCTCAGGGTGGAGGGTATCCCTTTCCTTAATCCTTAATCAGAATTCCGCCATAACAAAATAGGAGTGAGTCACATTGACTTTATGAATGGGCGTTATTCATAAACTCGCGGATTGTCGGGTTTCCCGTCCTGTGAAGCGCAATCGTTATCCGTGCGTTCCAGTCTTTTCTGTCTGCTGAAGCGTAATCGTTACCTGTTCATTCCCGGCTTTTCCGTCCGCTGAAATGCCGTCGTTACCTCGCACACCGGGCAGGCCTCAGGAAGATAGATTCCCGGCCGTTGTTTTCTCCGGAGAATCCAGAATCCGCCGGATTTTTTCCCAGGTCCCCTGCTTTTTCCAATATTTAAGCCGGGTGAAACAGGTCGAAGGGGCCCCGTAATTCCGGGGTATATCGCTCCACTTAGCGTTGTTTTTCATCACATAAAGGATACCGTTAATTAGCTGCCTGTCATCATTT
>CAZELW010000070.1:0-7404 GCA_964513135.1 uncultured Dehalococcoidales bacterium | reverse complement strand
AAGATACACCCCGAACTTCCAGGATTTCCCTTGAAAATTCGGGGTGTGTCATGTTATTCAGTGTTTATCAGGAATGCGGATTATATCTTCTGACCGATCTCATTCCCGTCATGCATGGCATCGAAGACAGTGCGTTTGCCGGAGCAGTCTCCGATGAGATAGGTTTCCGGAATGATGCCGGAGATCTCTTCTCCCAGGAGATTATCATTGGTAACGCCCACTGCCAGGACAACAGTGTCGGCAGGCAGGAAGAAGAAGAGATTGTCTCTCTCCTTAGCGTCCCCGCTGTCATACCAGCAGTTGACCCCTTTCTCGGTGATGCTGTCAGGCACTGTATAGTCATACATATGGACCCGGGCTTTGACCAGGAATTCCATGAGAGTTTGCTTCAGATTATGCATAATGTCTCTGCCGACCTTTCTGCGGGTGATAATTGAGACATCCTTGCCCTGTTCAGCCAGGAAGAGAGCGACATCGCAGCCCAGGCCTCTTCCGCCAACCACCACTACCTTCTGTCCGGTCTTGACCTTGCCGGTGAGGACATCGTTAGCCTGGACCACGTTTTGGCCGTTGATGCCCGGGACATCCAGGGAGGCTGGACTGGAGCCGGTAGCGACCACCACGGCATCGGGCCTGATTTGTTCCACCATACGGGCATTGATAGGCTGAGAGAGGTTGACCTTGACCCCCAGCTTGCTCATGCGGTTAGACAGGTATTTGATCAGGCGGCCTTCCTCGGGGAGGAAGTTGGCCAGGATGGCCCACTGGCCTCCCAGCTTGTCACTCTTCTCATAGAGGGTAACGTCATGGCCTCTTTCAGCCAGAGTGCAGGCGGCTTCCATGCCGGCGGGGCCTCCGCCGATGACCATGACCTTCTTCTTTTTGACTGCCGGTTCAAGCTTGTACTCCAGTTCTTTGCCCATGGCCATATTGACGGAGCAGGAAGCATAGGTACCGGCTTCCCGGGCCTTCTGGCAGAATCCGCAGTAGAGGCAGGGGCGGATCTCATCCAGCCTGCCCTCTCTGGCCTTGTTGGGTAAATCAGGGTCAGCCATCAAAGCCCGACCGAGCATGATGAAATCAGCCTTGCCTTCCTTCAGGACATTTTCGCCGTGCAGGGCGTCCAGCTTGCCGACCGCGATTACCGGTATCTTGACCACCTTTTTAATCTCGGCGGCCAGGGGCGCCAGGGTAGCATAGGGCATATACATGTTGGGGAACTGCCATTGATGGGTTTCGAAAGGCCCGCAGGAGATGTCCAGCGCGTCCACTCCGGCTTTTTCGAAGATCTGGGCATACTGTTTGGCCATTTCCAGATCGATGCCGCCTTCTATACGGTCGTCACCGTTCATTCTTAAATAGATAGGAAAGTCCGGCCCCACTTCTTTTCTCACTCTTTGGATTATCTGGCAAACAAAGCGAGCCCGGTTCTCCAGGCTGCCGCCGTACTGATCGGTCCGCTTATTGGTGCGGGGTGAGAGGAACTGGTGGATCAGGTAGCCGTGACCGCCGTGGATCCAGACCGCATCGAAATCAGCGGCTTTACCGCGCCCGGCAGCCTGGCCGAAGGCTTCAATTATTCTTTCAATCTCTTCAACCTCTACGGTGTGGGTCATAAAACCGGTAAAGGGGTCCCGCGTCCCGGTGGGCGCGATTACCCGGTAGAATTCAGGATATTCTACGGGAGGCCTTCTGGAAACTATGCGGGCCAGGATGGCGCCGGTGTGTCCCAGTAGAAAGGATATCTTGGTCCCGTGGGCGTGAATTGCTCTGGTCAGTTTCTGGGCGCCTGGGATATGGTCATCAGTCCTTAATCCCAGGACTCCCTGTCCGAATAACAGGGATGTTGAGTAAGGCCTGGCTACAGCGGAGGTATTCAACTGGATCAGTCCTGTTCCTCCCTTCGCCCGGGCTTCATTATAGGCTATCAAACGGTCGGTCACGAAACCATCGGGTTTCGTGCCAAAATTGAATCCCATTCCCAGGGGGGCTGCAATGATCCGGTTCTTGATTTCCAGCTTGCCGATCTTGCCTGGCTCGAATAGCTTTACCAGCTTTTCCATAAAGCATTTCTCCTTATTTCAGGTACTGTGTTAATTAGCGTATATTGGAGGCAAATCGTAAAACAAAAGTTAAAAATTGAGTATGAATTACTATATTTTTACACAAATATATACCTGAATGCAATAAATATCTTAATAATTGGTGCCGGTTGTGACTGTTACCGGCAAATGGTTCACGGTCGCTTTGACAGAATACGGAATAGAGTCCATAATCTTAACCAGTATTATTTGCCTGAATTGGTGGGAGGAAGCTGGCCTGAATGAATTCCTCTAGTCTGGCATCCCCTGTAAACGGCGGCGTACGTAAAGTAATTCTCATTATTGCCGTATTGGTAGGCAGTATCTCTGCCTTTATGACTACTTCTCTTAATGTGGCTCTTCCTGTAATCGGACAGGAATTCAATGCGGATGCTATTCTCCTGAACTGGGTATTTACCTCATTTATCCTGTTTACGGCCATCTTTTCCGTGCCGGCAGGCAGGATCGCGGATATTATTGGACTGAAAAAAGTATTCGCTTTCGGCCTCATCCTGTTTTTAATCATCGCAATCATAGCGGCGTTTTCCAACTCTATTATAATGTTGATCGTCTGCCGCTCGATTCAGGGAATAGGGACAGCTATGATCGCTGGCACTATCGTGGCTATGCTGACCATTGTGTTTCCTGCTAAACAGAGAGGGCGAGCGCTTGGCCTCTATATTTCCTCAATATATGCCTGGCTATCGGTCAGTCCTCTGGTGGGTGGATTGCTGACCGAACATTCTGTATGGGGCTGGAGGAGTATTTTTATTTTTAGTCTGCCTTTCGGCTTGTTTATCCTGGTACTTCTCTTATGGAAGGTAAAAGGGGAGTGGGCGGAGTGCCGTGGTGAGAAATTTGATTATACCGGAGCGTTTATTTTCGGGCTGGCCCTGGTAGCTGTCATGCTGGGCTTCTCCCAGCTTCCCCATATATCCGGCGCAGTGCTTATCCTGGCGGGAATCGCTGGCATGTATTTATTCTTCCGTTGGGAAGACCGGACCATAAACCCCATACTTAATATAAACATGTTCAGGGGCAACAGGCCTTTTGTTACGGCTAACCTGGCTTCTATAATTACCTACAGCACTACCTCGGCCGTTGCCTTCATGCTGAATTTATATTTGCAGTATATCAAGGGCTTCAGCCCGGACCAGGCCGGGCTACTGCTGATAATGCAACCGGTTATCCAGACTGCCGTAGCGCCCTTTACCGGCAGGCTTTCGGATAAAATAGAACCCCGTCTGGTCGCTTCTGCCGGCATGGCATTTTTGTGTGTCGGTCTACTTCTCCTGGCCTTCCTGAATAATGATACTCCGCTGGCGCAAATACTGGTGGCCCTGGGGATTATAGGGCTGGGATTCGGACTGTTCGTGCCTCCTAATACGAACGCAATCATGAGTTCAATTCAGCCGAGATACTATGCGGTGGCTTCGTCCCTGACCAGCACCATGAGGACTATAGGCCAGACACTCAGCATGGGCATTACCATGGTGATAATGGCGATGGTTATCGGCCGGGTTGTTATTATGCCGGAAAACTATCCGGCTTTCCTCACCAGCACCAATATAGCTTTCACCATCTTCGCCATTCTTTGCTTTACAGGCATATTTGCTTCCATGATGGGCGGTATTCCGCACCGTAAACCGCAAAACTAGCCGGTTGACCTGTCACATACTGGCCGAAAGACTGATAACAACCTTCTTAAGGAATATATAATTATAGGTAGTAAACCTTGAGGAGGTGTTACTATGTCTACTATTTCGTCTAATCCGGCAAGCCCTTCCAATTATCCGGCAACCTTAACCATCGATTATCCGGACCGTCCGCTGAACAGATTGACCACTTTTTTCCGTATTTTTATGCTGATACCTATTGCCATCATCCTGGGGTTGATTACCAGCGCTTATATTGGATGGGACGGACAAAATACCGGAGGGAACGTGAACTGGCAGTATACCACCGGCGGATTTGTTGTTTTGCCTCTGGTGCTGATGATTCTCTTTCGTAAGAAATATCCCAAATGGTGGTTTGATTGGAATCTGGCCCTGACCCGTTTCAGCTACCGCGTCTCGGCTTACTTTGCCTTATTGCGGGATGAGTATCCTTCCACAGATGAGGAACAGGCGGTACACTTGGACCTGGTTTATCCGGACGCTCAAACTCAGCTTGGACGGGGCTGGCCTCTGATAAAGTGGTTCCTGGCCATACCTCATTATATTGTGCTCTTTTTCCTGGGAATTGCGGCCTTTGTATGCATAATTATCGCCTGGTTTGCCATTCTTTTTACCGGGCGTTACCCGAGAGGGCTGTTTGATTTCGTTGTCGGCGTAGAGCGCTGGAGCTTGAGGGTTAGCGCTTATATGGCGCTTTTGACTACGGATAAATATCCGCCCTTTTCTTTAAATCCGTAGTCCGGTTGAAATTGCTCTGGCAATTAGGCGGTGGTTCGGGTATAATAACGCTGTCAATTCCCTTCTCCAGAGGTTAACCATGGCTGTAGACAGGTTGAAATCCCGCATCATTGCTGAAGTCGATGCTAAGCGCAACGAGATATGCGATTTGAGCCGGAAGATCCATGATAATCCAGAGCTGGGTTTCCATGAGTATAAAGCGTCAGAATGGCTGACGCAGTATTTAGAGAAAAATGGCTTCCGTGTGGAGCGGGGCATTCTGGGTCTGGAGACTGCTTTCCGTGCCAGCTATGGCCAGGGATCGCCGGTGATAGCTCTGCTGGCGGAGTACGATGCCTTGCCGGGTCTGGGGCATGCCTGCGGTCATAATATTATTGCTGCTTCTTCTATCGGGGCCGGGATAGCCGCCAGGCTGGCCGTAGATGAGTATGGCGGGACTGTCCTGGTCATCGGTACACCGGCGGAAGAGCTTTACGGCGGTAAGGTCACCATGGTCCAGAACAGAGCTTTCGACGGACTGGATGCCGCCATGATGGTACACCCGGGCGGGCATAATTCTGTCGTCACTGAAGCCCTGGCCTGTCAGGGTTTGAGTGTAGAGTTCTTCGGAAAAGCCTCTCATGCGGCGGGAAGACCGGAATCGGGAATCAATGCCCTGGAAGCTCTGATCCAGTCTTACAATGCGATCAATTCCCTGCGGCAGCATATCCGGTCTAAGGCTCGTATTCACGGTATTATTACGGACGGCGGTCAGGCTCCCAATGTAGTCCCCGATCATAGTGCTGCCAGCTTTCTGGTGCGGGCGGATACGGAGGCTTATCTCGAGGAACTGAAGCAAAAGGTCCTGAACTGCTTTATAGGAGCGGCTACTGCCACCGGCGCCCGGCTAGAGTATAAATGGGATGATTTGTGTTACGCTCCCATGTTAAATAATATTGCCCTGGGACGTCTGTTTATGAACAACATGCGGCAGATAGGGCGGAAGATGAAATTGGTGGACCCGGACAAGAGCTTCGGCAGCACGGATTTCGGCAATGTCAGCCAGTTGGTTCCGGGAATTCACGCTACAATATCTATTACCAACCGCAGGGGTGTGGTTACTCATTCCCCGCAGTTTGCGGAAGCCGCGATTTCTGAAAAAGGCCTGCAGGCCGTTATCGATGCGGCCAAAGCGTTGGCGATGACCGTCGCTGACTTGTTGGCGGTACCGGAAGCCCTGGTTAAAATACAACGCGAATTCCAGCGTTGCCGGTAGTTTCTTAATTTCACCTTCGGAAAGGTTAAAGTCAATGATAATTGCTGTAGATGCTGCCGGTGGAGATTATGCCCCCAGCGAGATCATCAAGGGAGCTGCTCTGGCGGCCGAAGAATATGATATTGATATTGCGCTGGTAGGGAAAAAATCATTAATTCATGTCACCGCGGCGCGGCGACTGAAAGACACGCGCATCTCTATCGTAAATGCCGAACAGGTTATTGAGGCGGATGACCATCCCATCAAAGCAGTCATGAGTAAACCGGACTCCTCGATAGTAGTGGGCATCAATCTGGTAAAAGAAGGTAAAGCTCAGGCCCTGGTCTCCGCCGGAAATACCGGCGCCCTGTTCGGGGCGGCTTTTTTAAACCTGGGACTTATCGAAGGCATCGAACGCCCGGCTATTTGCGCCATACTGGATATTACCGGTTCGACACCGGTGCTTTTAATAGATGCCGGAGCCAATGCGGACTGCAAACCGCATTATCTGGTTCAGTTCGCCCAGATGGGTGATGCCTTTGCCAGGCGGGTTATTGGTATTGAATCACCCCGGGTAGGCCTGTTAAGCAACGGATCGGAGGATATCAAAGGAAATCGACTGGTGGTTGAAAGTCATGAACTGCTTAAAGCATCCAATTTAAATTTGGATTTTATCGGTAATATTGAAGCCAACGATCTGCCCAAAGGCAAAGTCGATGTAGTTGTGACTGATGGGTTTACCGGGAACGTAGTCTTGAAAACCCTTGAAGGCCTGGGAGAAGCTGTCCAGAACTTTAAGCACCTCTGGCGAGATGTTTCCAAAGCCTCTCACGTCCATGGCAGCGCTTTGCTTGGAAGTGTCGAAATGGATACCTGGGCCAGAAAGCTTGACTTCCGCGAATACGGCGGAGCCTGCCTGTTGGGAATTAAGGGCAATGTGATAAAAGCTCACGGCAGAAGCCGCGCCAATGCGATTAAAAATGCTATCAACCTGGCCCGGCAGACCGCAGAAGGTAATATTTATGCCATAATTAAAAAGGAGGACCAAAATGAGCACAGTAGCAGTAACTGATAGCACTTTTGATGAAATAGTTTTAAAATCAGCTAACCCGGTGTTAGTGGATTTCTGGGCTACCTGGTGCCGCCCCTGCCAGATGGTTGCGCCGATACTGGAAGAATTAACCCAGGAATATTCAGGCAAGCTGACGATAGCCAAACTGGATGTTGATCAGAACCAGCAGACAGCGCAGAAATACCGTGTCATGTCCATCCCTACCATGATTATTTTTAAAGAGGGCAAACCGGTCGCTAATATCGTCGGTTTCAAGCCTAAGGACAAGCTGAAACAGGAACTGGACGCTGCCCTGGGTTAGAAAAACGGCCGTTTCAGGCCCGGAATTCCCTGCTGTCGATTTATGTTTCTCGGGTTATCCGCTATTGATTGAAAATCGAAACTAACAGCCTGCATGTTGCTCAGGTGGGAGGTCCGTTATGGATATAGATTATCAATTGATTATCCTGGGAGGAGGTCCTGCCGGCCTCACGGCGGGAATTTATGCTGCCCGCAATAAACTCAATACCCTGTTAATTGAAAAGGCGATGGTTGGCGGTCTGGCCGTCTATGCGGAGTTGATTGAAAATTACCCGGGCTTCCCAGATGGGATCGGAGGAATGG
>CAZELW010000069.1:0-7405 GCA_964513135.1 uncultured Dehalococcoidales bacterium | reverse complement strand
CTACACCCTATCCTACACTCTTTCCCTACACGACGCTCTTCCGATCTGCACCGGTTGATATCCCGCTGGTCCGACCTTACACCATACGCAGATTGTTAAAGGCAGCCGCTGAAAATCCCGGGAAAGTGATTTATCCGACTTTTCAAAATCACAGAGGCCATCCGCCTCTTCTTCCGTCACGCATTTTCCGGCACATTCGGGAAAGTCCTGAGGAAAGCAATTTAAAAGCAGTCCTCCAGGACTATGAAAACACTGCCGTCGAAGTCCCGGTCCCGGACAGCTATATCCATTTTGATATCGATAGCCCGTCTGATTACAGGGTACTGCAAGAATGCTGGAAACGATACGAAGTCCCGACCGCAGATGAATGCGAATCGATCATTCATGATATCTGCCGATTAGAGCCGACGGTGTATAATCACAGCCGGAAGGTTTCCTTTGTTGCTGATGCTGTCAGCAAGGCTCTGGTTGAGTCCGGCATAGACCTGGATATTGAAGCGGTCCGGGCAGCCTCTATTTTGCATGATATTGCCAAAGGTCTTCCGGACCATGAAGCGGCTGGAGCCCGACTGCTGCGGGATATGGGTTTCCGTAAAGTGGCGGAAATGGTTGAGATGCATACCTGCTTGGCCGGGAATGGCCGGACAGTTGATCTGGAAACTAAAATCGTCTTTCTGGCAGACAAACTGGTAATGGAAACAGTTGTAGTACCCCTCGAAAGGCGATTTCAGGCAGCCCTGGAGAAATATGGTGGAGATCCACAGGCCAGACAGAATATCATTGAGCGCCGGGACCAGGCCCTGGCTGTCCGGAAGGAGATCGAAGCTCTTATTGGGAGGTCGCTGGAAACGGTGATTACCGGTGAGGGCTAGAAGGAAGGTGCTTTCTTCACGGTATTCTCATGCCGGCCTCATATCTTTGCAAAGACACAACATCCAGGCTGGAGGTACACAGAGGACTTATACCTCCTCATAAGTATACGTCAGTAGTTAAAACACCGGGAAGTTGCCCTCCGTTCAACGCCCGCTGCGGCAAAGCCGGTGATCTTCCCCGGTTCGACAGGTAGAAGCGGCGGTCTCATCTGGTTTGGGCCAGTACGCTCCGCCTTGTTTTCTTGAGGATTCTGTTTAGCTCTTTTCGGCTGCGGGTATTTATCACATTATGCGGCTCCAACCAGCCCCGCCTGGCCTGGAGAATACCGTAACGCATGAAATCCAGCTCATCAGCGCTGTGGGCATCGCTGGAGATAGAAATCAGCACCCCCATTTCTTTGGCCATCTTGCAGTAAATGTCATCCATGTCCAGCCGGTCTGGTTGCCCATTTAGCTCCAGTACGCAGCCGGTTTCCCGCGCTTCCCTGAGCACCCTCTCCATATCCACATCATAGGGCTCGCGGTCCTGTAGCAGGCGCCCGGTCGGATGCGCCAGCACCATAAAACAGGGATTGTGCATCGCCCGGATAATGCGCTCGGTCTGCTTGTCCCTGGGCAGTTTGAACTTGTGGTGTACGGAGCAGACCACCAGATCAAGTTCTTTCAAAACATGAGACGGCAGGTCCAGAGAGCCATCCTCCAGGATATCCACTTCGATTCCTTTGAGCAAAGTTAGATCCGGCAGCGTGGCATTCAGTTTATCAATCTCCTCGATTTGCTGAGCCAGTCTCTTCTCATCCAGGCCGTGGGCAACGGTCAGACGGCGTGAATGTTCGGTGACAGCCAGATATTCATAGCCTT
Organism: uncultured Dehalococcoidales bacterium; assembly: GCA_964513135.1. GTDB lineage: Bacteria > Chloroflexota > Dehalococcoidia > Dehalococcoidales > UBA3254 > CAZELW01. Next base: position 5,672 of record CAZELW010000069.1, on the reverse strand, counting down.
TTTCCCTGGCTGCCTTGATCATATCTTCCAGGCTGGAACGCCCGTCTGTCAGCCGGGTATGTGTGTGCAGATCGCCGCGAATATCTTCCAGGGTGATTAAATCAGGCAGCCGGTTTTGCAGGGCAGCCTCAATCTCACCCCGGTTTTCCCGCAATTCGGGTTCAATATAAGGAAGACCTACCCTGGCATAGACCTCTTCCTCGGTCTTTCCGGCGACCAGGTCTTCTCCTTTAAATACGCCGTACTCATTTATTTTCAGCCTTCTCCTGACGCCTCTCTTCCTTACAGCGACAACATGAGGCTGAGACCCGGTAAAATAATGCAAAGCGGCCCCAAAGCTTTCTTCAGGAACTGCGCGAAGGTCAACCTGAAGCCCGTTGCGTAGTATCACCGTGGACCTGGTAGGGCCTGTGGCGATCACTCTATCTACCTGATCATATCTGATAAAACGGTCCATCAGGTCGCAGTCCTTTTCACAGGCTGCCACGATGTCCAGATCGCCGACTGTTTCGACACCTCGACGAAAACTGCCGGCGGCTTCTATCTGCTTGACACCCCTGGAATCCCACAAATAGGCCAGAAGGGGCTGTACAAAGCCTTCGGCGGCCGACCACAAAAAACGTCTTTCAGTTCTGAATTCGCCCCTTCTTTCGATATCAGCCAATATGGCCTGCTCAAGCTTGATGCCGAATCCGGGCAATTCTTTAATCCTGCCTTCCCTGGCAGCCTGTTCGAGTTCTTTAATACTGCTGATGCCCATACCATAATACAGCCGGTAAGCCCTGCGGGGGCCCAGTCCGGCGATGTGAGTGATAGCCCTCAATTCTTCAGGGATGGTCTTCTTCAGCCATTCCAGAGCGGAGAGCCGGCCGGTCTTGACTATTTCGGTGACTTTGCCGGCCAGGTCTTCAGCAAGACCCGGCAACTCGGAAAGGTCTTCACCCCGCCTGACCATGTCGGCTACACTGCGTGAAAGGTAGGAGATATTTCGGGCTGCGGTCCGGTAAGCCCGCACCCGGTATTCGTTGGCGTTGTTGATCTCCAGCAGATCGGCATATTCTTCAAATATTCTGGCTATTTCGGCATTGCTTACCGGCATTAGTTTATCCTGTACGATTATCTTTGACCAATTTCATTATACAGAAAAAAGATAATCCTGTGATGAAACACGCTCTACCGGACAGTGCATTTTGATTCTGTCACGATCAAACCGGTGAAATTCGGCATCAGGAATGCGGTAATAACGAAGTCCTTCGCAGCGGCGCGGGGGAATGGCGGTGGGGAGATACTATTTCATTAGAAGTTGTAATGGCCCGGCTATAAAGGAAGAATTTTCCTGTACAGTGTCAGCCCGGGAAACTTCGAGAACAGGTTGTCAGTCCCAACGATATCTGTTTCACCACAATGATGTCGGAGGCCAGCTCTGTCGGTATTGATAAAGCCAGGATAAGATTATCTGGTACCGCAGCCCAGGGTAATAGCCATTTCTATATGAGGCTTGCTCCATTTCTTCCAGATCACCGGACAATGGTACAGGCCTCTGGGAGCAAAAAACGCGCAGCTGGTATTTAAAACCAGAAAATCATTCTCTACTCCAAAATCGATTTCTCCGCCAAGGTCCTCGGGATTATTCCAATCTCCGCCAAAATGTAAAGCTATCTCGTCTTGTTGATGAACATGCCGGGTTACCGATGGATTTGGGTCGGGAATGCCGTAGACCCAGCCGAACTCAATATAATAATTGGCTTCAGGGACCTGCGCGCTGCTCATAAAAGTCATAGTAGGGCTCTGCCGGTTTTTAACGCCGCGGCTGCGTTCATATATGGGCTTCCTGACCAGGTATTTTTCAAAGTCGATGCCGCTGTTTTCAAACGACTGTTGTTTCCCCGGTCCGGATGCCGGGCTGCCGGCCTTATCCGGCCCATCGCCAGGAATAAGTACCATTTCAATGTGCGGTTTCTTAAATTTCTTCCATACGGCGGAGTGCCTGACACCGCGGGGAACATAGAGACCTGCCGATTTGGAGAAGGTAAGCGATTGGCCGCCGATCCGGAACTCTATTTCAGCGCCGAGGTCTTCGGGGTCCTCAGAATCGCCGCCAAAATACAATATAATCTTCTCGGTATCATATACTTCCTCCGCAACAGGAGGGTTAGGCTCTGGAATACCATAAATCCAGCTATAGTAAAGGCAATAGCCGGCTCCGGGAATCTGCGCATTGCTTATAAAGGTCATTGCAGGACTCTGGCGGTTTTTAATGCCGGGAAATAATTCATAAAGGGGTTTCCTGACCAGATATTTTTCGTATATTGATTTATCCATTTACTCTCCTTTTAGACTCCGGCCAACGCTTCGGACAGTTGGTTTCACCCGGAATAGCCGGTTACAGAGGTGTAAATCCTTCATGTCCCCGGTAGTAGTATTATTTTGTCCTGGTAGGTTGATCCAGGATATGTTTCGACCCCTTTTTCAGTCTCCACCGCAGGTTTTCGGAACCGGTATTCTAAGCGAATGACTGTTTCTTGTGGCCTGTAATGTTCTAAAGGTCCCCGGCCCGCTTATTTACACGAGAAAATTCACTGTCAAACGGCCGATAAATGGCATGTACCCGGTGGCCGGCTATACTGAATAGATATGGAAAAAGGAATTCGCATACTGGTTAATAATTATCCATATCATGAATATGCCATTTCATATTGTGGCTTCAATGTTACTATATCGATGCACTGCTGTCAATACCCCTGAGATAGTCGGATATTTGGACCTGATTGGCACGGTGTGCTTTCAGACCGCTTCAGGTATAAGGCAACTCGATTAGCAGGGCCGGTGCTGGCTGAACGGACCCATAAGGGTATGATACGGAAGTCCTCTGGCTGCTGTTGATTCCGGACGGGCCAGTTGTTATACTATTCATAGAACAAATGTATTTATCTCTTGATTAGTCCCCGATTTAGCATAACACACATAACCATATTGGAGTTTTAGTGCCTCAATTTGAGATAGTTTCCGATTTTAAAATGACCGGCGACCAGCCCCAGGCAGTGGAAAAGCTTGTGGCAGGCATTAATCAGGGTTATAAGCAGCAGACCTTGCTGGGTGTTACCGGAAGCGGCAAGACCTTCACAATGGCAAATGTCGTGGAAAAAGTTCAGCGGCCGACACTGGTAATGTGCCACAATAAAACCCTGGCAGCCCAGCTTTACAGCGAATTCAAGGAGTTTTTCCCCAATAATGCTGTTGAATATTTTGTCAGCTATTATGATTACTATCAGCCGGAAGCCTATATTCCCCGTACCGATACCTATATCGAAAAGGAAAGCGAAACCAACGAGGAAATCGATAAATTGCGCCATGCTGCCACCAAAGCCCTGTTTTCCCGGCGCGACACCCTGATTGTGGCTTCGGTCTCCTGCATCTACGGTCTTGGAGAGCCGGAGGAATACCGCAGCTTCATTCTACCCCTGAAGAGGAATGAGACCTGCCTGATGGCCAAACTTCTTCGCCGGCTGGTGGATATGCAGTACCAGCGCAATGATATCGATTTTACCCGCGGAAGGTTCCGTGTCCGCGGTGATACCCTGGAAATTCAGCCGGCTTACGAAGACACTGCTCTGCGAGTGGAGTTTTTTGGCGATACCATCGACCGCATAGTGCAAATAGACCCTTTGACAGGTGAAATCCTGGGAGAACGGGAAGAGGTGGATATTTTCCCGGCCAAGCATTTTGTAACCTCGCAGGAGAAGCTGAAACTGGCGATTGAGAGTATCCGGGCGGAGTTGGAAGAACGCCTGGCGGATTTTAAAAAACAGGGCAAACTGCTGGAAGCTGCCCGCCTGGAGCAGCGCACCAACTTCGACCTGGAAATGCTTCAGGAAGCCGGGTATTGCCATGGAGTAGAAAACTATTCGCGTCATTTGTCCCAGCGACCGGCCGGTAGTACACCGTGGACGCTGCTGGACTATTTCCCGGATGATTTTCTGCTGTTTATCGATGAGTCCCACATGACCTTGCCCCAGGTCCGCGGGATGTATCACGGTGACCGCTCCCGAAAGGAAACCCTGGTGGAGTACGGGTTCCGTTTGCCATCCGCGCTTGATAACCGTCCTCTCAACTTCACCGAGTTTAATAAAAGGATCAACCAGGTGGTTTACACCTCGGCTACTCCTTCGGAATATGAATACGCGCAGAGCATCCAGGTAGCCGAGCAGCTGGTGCGGCCGACCGGCCTCCTGGAGCCCACTATCGAAATCAAGCCCACTAAAGGACAGATAGATGACCTGCTGGAAGAAATAAAGCAGCGAGTAGGAAAAAAGCAGCGCTCGTTGATCACGACCATGACCAAGAGAATGGCTGAAGAACTGGCAGACTATCTCCTTGAGATGGGAATAAAGACCCATTATCTCCACTCCGAGGTGGAAACCCTGGAAAGGGTGGAGATACTCCGGGACCTGCGGCTGGGGGTGTACGATGTGGTGGTGGGCATCAATTTGTTGAGGGAAGGCCTGGACCTGCCGGAGGTGAGCCTGGTAGCCATACTGGATGCGGACAAGGAAGGGTTCCTGCGATCCAAAGGTTCGTTGATACAGACCATGGGCCGCGCCGCTCGCCATGTCGAAGGACATGTCATCATGTATGCCGATACGATCACCGTCTCCATGCACGAGGCGATCGAAGAGACCAGGCGCCGCCGCCAGGTGCAGGAAGAATATAACAAAAAGCATGGAATCACCCCGCAGGGTATTCAAAAGGCTATCAAGGATATTACTGAGCGCGTGGCGGCCTCAGTAGCCGAAGAGAAGGCGGCTTATGATGCGGACAAACCGGCGAAAGGTCCGGCGACCAGGGATGAAGTGACCCGGCTGATCAAGGACCTGGAAATCCAGATGAAACAGGCTGCTAAGAGTCTGGAGTTCGAGAAGGCGGCCCTTATCAGGGATCGAATAATGGAGCTGAGACGGGAGTTTGAATTCCTGGATATTGCCAGGGGCCCCGGCGGAAATGGGCGCAAAGGGGAGTGAAGTCCCTCACCTCATTATCTTAACGGCATTGTGAATTCCAAAGCCCTGCCCCAGCTCTTTCTCGACCGGGGGTTCTCCTTTACACCGTGTTGCCGAGGCGGTTGCCCTCTGCGATGGAGTCTTTGATGTAACTCAGCTTGCCGCAATCACCTGCCAGGTAAACTTCAGGAGCTTTGCCCTCATAAGCCTTCAGAAGGTCTTTCTCCGGCTCCGACCCCATTGCCAGAATTACAGTATCCGCGGATATAGTTTGCCTGGAACCGTCTTTCAGCAGGATATTTACGCCCCGGGGAGCCACCTCTTCATATTTCACTTCCGTCAATACGGTCACCTGGTTCCTTTCCATCTTCTCCAGGGTAATCCACCTGAGTGGCAGGGACATTTCCGGCGCGACCTGGTCAGAGGTCTCCAGCACTGTCACTTTTCGGCCTCTCTCCGCCAGGAACACCGCCAGCTCGCATCCCACCATCCCCCCGCCCATCACCGCCACCTGTTTCCCCAGCGGCATCCAGATCCTGGATAACCTTCTGACTGTTCCTGGAGAAGCAAGGCTGCCGAACATTCTCCCGCCGAGAGAAATCATCAGCTTCTGCCCGATGCTGAGCTTGCGGGCGGCTTTGCCGCCAGTATTCCCACTCAGCAGTTGCCGGAAAT
>CAZELW010000068.1:0-7478 GCA_964513135.1 uncultured Dehalococcoidales bacterium | reverse complement strand
CTGCACTGGTGGAGGCTGGATCGGTTACCGCTATGGTGATGGTGGTCATGATCGGCGCCAATATAATGATCAGCTTCCTGGCTATGAGCCGGCTGCCGACTCAACTGGCGACGATCATATCCGGGTTGGAGTTGAATCCGATAGTTATAATGGGGATTATTATGCTGATCTACATCGCACTCGGCTGTGTGATGGACTCCATAGCCATGGTGCTGCTGACCGTGCCGGTGCTGGCGCCTCTGGCCTCAGCCCTGGGTTTTGATCTTATCTGGTTCGGTATAATGATAGTTGTGGCTGTGGAGATGGGCGGCATCACGCCGCCTATCGGAGTAAACGTGTTCGTTATAAAAAGCATTGCTTTAGATGTGCCGCTGTCCACGATATTCCGGGGAATCATCCCCTTTTTCGTTGCGAATATAGTCCTTATTGCTCTGCTTCTGCTTATTCCGGATATTGTGATGATGTTACCGGATATGATGAAAGGATGAGCGGCGCAAATTGGGGAAATAACCTTTTGGCATGGTTTGCCGTGCCTCGTTTTCTCCCGGTATGACACGGGTTTTAAGGAAATGCCCGAATGGCTGACAAGTACGGTAAATACATAATTAAGGAGCCTGTTGTGAAGGGGAGGTTCGCTCCAGTGCTGCATATTTGCGGGGAAAAACACAACGGCAGCGAATGCGGTGGATCGATTTTTCCCGAGTTTCCAAGTGAGCTTACCTCTATGTGCATCAAAGAGCCCTTTAAAATGCCGGCTCCTGCCCACGCCCATGACTACGATCAGTTGTTGTGCTTCACCGGTGGGAATCCAGAAAATATCTTCGATTTCGGCGCGGAGATAGAAATTACACTCGGCGAGGAGGGAGAAAAGCATATAATTGATAGCACTTCCATAATATATATACCGAAAGGACTGCTGCACTGTCCGATCGATTTCAGGAAAGTGGAAAAGCCGATTATCTTTATGCACATTTGTTTTTCTCCTGCCTACACGCGGTCGCAGGGAGAAATGAATGGGCACCCGCAGAAACGAGAGAGATATACGCCACAGGAGATCGCAGACCTGAAAAGAAGCGCAACTGCTACCTGATCAAGCCCGGAGAGTCAAGTGAAGCGATGATATTAATGATGAATGCAGCACACGTTCTGATATTTGGTGAGAAATACCAGCCGGCAAATAGATAGAGCTTTATAGGGAAGCGCTACGCCAAGCGCAGCGCTTCCCGGAAACCACTATGGATACATTTCGGGTTTAGATGCCAGTGTGCGGGTGAATTTCATTTTACTGATCTTCCATTTACCGTTAACTTTTCTGTATTCAGCTTCGTTTAATCCCTGCACCCATTCCACTGCAGGCTTAGAGAAAAGCATATATATAATCCAGGTGCCTTTAGCGGTATCTCCGGTTACGGTGATATCCGGTTCAATCGCCAAATGGCCCTCCCAGCGATTGGAGCCTCTTTTTTTGGCCAGACCTTCTAAATAAACCTCTTCCAGTTCCTTGCGGCCTCTTTTAACTCCAGACTGACGGACTTCCGCCGTCGCATCATCAGTAAAAAGCTCCAGCACTTCCCTGTATTTCAAATTGTCCATTAGATTGATATAGTTCTGGTGCAGTTTTTTAATCTCTTCGAGGTCTTCAAGGGCCTGTATGCGCTTTTCCAGTTCTTCTAAATTCACCTGATCCTCCTCCTTATTGGAATAAATTACTATGAGGCAGATTCTATAACTTAAAAATACACATGTCAATGACCATTTTTATCCCGGTTATTTGCCATGAGTTTCGTCAACAATCGTTTATAATTTTAATTATGTTCTGTTTTGGATCCCAATAAGGAAAGTGGGTATGATTGCAGAGCTTCCCTATGCCGTCATAATCACAGGTGCAGTCATGGTTGGACTGTGGATCTCCAATACTCTGTTTGATCTGCGCGTACCTCACTATGTTTCCCGAAAGATCGGCCACAGTGCCGGAGGGTTGGGTTTTTTAATCGCGGTTTACACCTTTTCCTCAGCCTGGTGGCCGTTGATACTAACCAGCCTGTTCTGCCTGCTGCTCTGGATAGCCCGGATCCGCCGGCCACGTACGTTCCGGGGAGTGGGCGGCAGCGGACGGGATACGCACTCGAAGTCCGAGATATGGTTTACCCTGGTAGCTGTTCCTGTTTTTGCAGTCGGCTGGCTTTGGCTGGATAAGCCTTTTATAGCCGTGTCCTGCCTGTTGTACATGGCCTGGGGCGACTGCGTCACCGGGCTGGTGCGGCGGGAGGTCTATGGAAGGCCGGTCAAGGGGTTATGGGGTTCGCTGGCGATGCTGATAGTGTGCCTGGCGATTTCCTGGGCGTTCATTAATCCATTCTGGATTGGCGCCCTGGGTGCTCTGGTCGCCACGATTACCGAATGGGCTTTTGGCGATGTGGGACTGGTCAAATGGGCGGATGACAACTGGGCTGTGCCCATAATAAGCCTGGCAGTAATATCGGGATCTGCTGTTCTGACAGGCAATATGTGATAAGGAGAAAAGGATGGTTACCGTAGATTCCCCGGTAAACATGTTTAAGATGCATCTCTGGACTCTGCCGAGATGGTTTGCCGCTCCTCTTTTCGGTCTGGCCGCTATCCTGGGGGCTCTTCTGGCCGGGGGCATGACTCTTAATTCATGGCTGGGGGTTGTCGTCAGTCTATTGATAATGGCGGGAGGACATTCCTTCAACAGTTTCCTGGACTATGCCTGGACCGGCCTGGATAAAGGCGAGAAGGACGATCGTAGCGCGGAAAAAGGTTATTCAGGCGGGCAAAGTGTACTGGCAAAAGGAGCGGTAAGTCTAAAAGCGGTAGTTATAAACGCTGTGGTCTGGTATGTGCTGGGGCTGATAATTCTCATTTATCTGGCATTGCAGAACGGCTGGCCGATATTGCTGGTAGGTTTCCTGGGGATGATGGTGACCTTCTGGTATTCCAAAGCCAAATTTAACTGGACGCATGAATTAGCCCTGGCAATTGGCATCGGACCTTTACCAGCCCTGTGTGGAATGTATGCTACCAGTCCTGATCCCATCTGGTGGAAGGGAATACTGGTCGGGCTTCCGGTAGGTCTGATTATTTCCTTTGCAGGTCTGGCGATGGATGAATGGCCGGACGCCGAGGCTAATTTGAAAAAAGGTGTAAAAAGCATGGCTTATAAAGTCTGGGAGTATGGGATCGCACTGGAGTGGTATCTGACATCCTGGGTCTTATTTACAATGGTCTATCAAATACTGCTGATTAATATCGGGATTTACAAGCCTTTGACTGCCATTTCATTTATCGCCTGGCCTCTGTTCGTGGCTTCCTTTATTATGATGAAAAAACACTTCTATAAAGCCTCCAATGCGGCAATATTGACCGCTGTTTTATATTTTGCACTGCTTGCGGCAGGACAGGCCTGGGGATGATAACCTTGTTCAGGATAAAGAGCCTGCGCGATATCAGCCAGGAGAAAGACATGGACAATCTACCTGTCGCGGAGTCTTTCGACAGGTACAGCCGTTCATTTGTGCTTAAAACAGAACATAGACTGGCGCTTAACGAAATGTTAAAATATCGGCCGGTTGGATTGGTACTGGATGCAGCCTGCGGCCCGGGCCATCTGGCTGTGGACATAATCCGGGCGCGACCGGAACTAAAAGTCCTGGGGGTAGATTCCTCTGAGATAATGCTACGCATCGCCACTAAAAATGCAGCTGATTCCGGCTACCAGGAAAGAATTAGTTTCTGCGAAGGAGATGTCCAGGAATTACCTGTCGACAGCGGTTCGATAGACTTTATCATAAGTACCGGGTCACTTCACCATTGGCCGGAACCCGAAAAAGCTCTCAAGGAGTTCTACCGGGTCTTAAAGTCCGGAGGACAGTTTATGCTGTTCGATCTGCGCCGGGATATGCCAACCTTATTATATCCTGCAATCTGGTTATTCCAGAGATATTTCATGCCGGAAGTCCTCAGGCGTGCTAACGGGGCGCTGGGCTCAATCTGGTCCAGCTTTACCCCTGATGAACTGAAAGACCTTCTCTCTTCCTCCCCATTTGCATCCTGGAATATCAAGACACGTCTCGCCTGGCTCTACATTTACGGGAAGAAAGGGAGTAATCAGTAATTAATATTCAAATACCCCTTATTCCGATGCTTCATACTTAAATTTTCGCCCGATCCCCAAATTGAAAACTATAGACTTAAATCTGCATAATCGAATTTTATTTTCATCCGTGATACAGGTATAATTATGCCAGAAAGTTATAAGGAGAATTGGGGTTCAGCAATGGAAAACAAAGGATTTATTCCACCCGGATTAAGCTATCTGGCAGACAATATCAAGACCAAAGGTAATATCCTGGGCGCTGCGAAAGCTGATGGTGCCAGGTGGGCAAAGGGGCTTGATCTGCCAAAACAAAAAGAGACTATCTTTTTTGCGGGCTGCGGTTATCAATTTGACAGCAAGCTGGAATCGCTCATGGGCCTTATCCGTAAAATGGACAAGAGCGTAGTGGGCAGTGACCTTGCCATGGGGGTAGCCGGTTTTCAGAAGAAGCTCGGACTGGATGGAATGTTCCTTAAGATGGTCGGCCGCGGCGGAGTTGAGGATGGTCAACCCCTGAGAGATGCGATTAAGGTCTTGCGTAAACTGGGCGAGAATCCAGGCTATCTGGCAGAGGAAGAGCCGTGCTGCGGAGGTCTGCTTCATTATATGGGAGCCGCAGATGAATTCGCTCAACATTCTCATACAGTGGTGGAAAAACTGAAGTCTAAAGGCGTCAAAAGAATTATAGGTCTGGTGCCATCCTGCACCTATACGCTACGCACTTTGACGGGAAAAGTTAACAGCGGACATAATCTGGATGTGAAGCACTTTTCTGAAGTGGTTGCTGCCAATATTAAATCCCTGCGCCTGCGTTTCCCCAAACCGGTCAAGGTAACCTATCATGATCCTTGTCAGCTAGTGCGTTACATGGGACTGGTTGAAGAGCCGCGCATTATTTTGAGGGCCATTCAGGACCTGGAACTGATGGAAACCAAGTGGACCAGGGGCGAGTGGTCGACCTGCTGTGGAGGGGGAGGCGGATTTGAAGCAGTCTTTCCCGAGATGAGCGAGATGCTGGCTGCAAACCGTGCTAAAGAGATGCTGGAGACCGGAGCGGAGCTTATTGTTACCAACTGCCCGGGCTGCATAATGCAGCTAAAAACCGGCCTCAAGGCGGCCAAAGCAGAAAATATCGAAGTTCTGGACCTGGCCCAGGTAGTGGCCATGTCAATGGAGGGATAAGGAAATTGTCTGTCTTTTCGGAATATAAAAAAGAAATCATGGATGCCGCCCATAACGAGCGGATCAGGCTAGCCCTCTCCCGGGCGATTACGAGCTATCGAGCGAATACCAACGAAGCTTTGAAAAGATTTCCGCAAACCATTGAGATGGCAAAGGAAGTCCGTGAAATAAAGAAGAACGCCATCGCCAATATGCAAAAACTGGCGGAGCAGGCCTGCGAGTCCGTTGAATATAACAAAGGGAAAGCTTATATCGCCAAGACCGTTGATGAAGCATTAGGTATAGTAGATAAGCTGGTGGGAACCGGCAAGATTATCGTCAAAGGGAAAAGCATGACCGGCGAGGAAATCGACCTGCGGGAACACCTGGAGCATCAAGGAAATGAGGTTTACGAGACTGATCTGGGCGAATTTATAATTCAGAAGCTGGGCTCACGTCCGATGCACATTCTTTCCCCGGCGATCCATGTTCCCAAAGAAGATGTCGCCAGGCTGTTTTCCGAGATCACAGGGGAGGACCTTCCGGCAGATGATATAGGGAGACTGGTAGCCACTGCCCGCCGACTGCTGAGGGAAAAGTATATTGCCGCCGATATCGGCATGAGCGGAGCGAACGTGTTCGCGGCAGATACCGGGACCATGTTTCTTATTGAGAATGAGGGAAACATCCGCCTGTCAACCAGCCTGCCGCCGGTTCATATAGCCGTAATAGGGATGGAGAAGCTGGTCCCGACTTTACATGATGCATATAAGGTGGCTGAAGTGACCTGGAGATATGCCAATTACACTGTACCGGGCTATGTCAGTATGATATCCAGTCCAAGCAAGACGGGCGACATTGAAAAAGTGACTACTTTCGGCGCTCACGGCCCCAAAGAACTGCACGTTATTTTCCTCGATGGCGGTCGAACAGAGCTTGCTAATAATCCGATTCTCAGCCAGGCGATGTACTGCTTGAGATGCGGGGGTTGCCTTTATGAGTGTCCGGTTTTCGCCCTCACTGCAGGGCACTTTGGCGATAAATATTTTGCGGCTAACGGGGCGGTGTGGGCGGCAACGATCAGCGATAATCCTGAGAAAGCGGCGGCAGTAGCTTATACCTGTCTTACCTGCGGACGCTGTAAAGTGCGCTGTCCGATGCAGATCGACGGTCCCGCCATGACAGTTGAAGTGAGAAAAAAGGGATACAAAGGATAGATGTAAAAGGGGAATGGAAGAAAAAACCCATTCCCCTTTTTAGTCTCAGGGATTCACTTCAGGCAATACCAGGTCAAGCCCCTGGCTGCCGGGGATTACCATCACCTTAATGTCTTCTCCAAGCCTATCAAGTAAAATGTACTGAAGCACCTCAGAAGTCAGCGACTCGTTAATGCTGTTGTTAGCAGCAACCTGGGCGTCCGTAACCAGTCGTATATATTCGGCTTCACCCTGCGCTTTGGCAATGCGTGCCGCTGCTTCACCTTGAGCTTCAGCTTCCCTCTGTTGAGCTTCAACCTTGACTCTTTCCAGCTTGTTCCTGGCTTCAAGCACAGCCTGCTCGGCGGAAACCTTGGCTTCAATGGCGGCCGTGAAGGTGCTGCTGAACTGGAAGTTAGTTATGGATACAGCTTCGGTGATAATACCTCGTGCGAGCAAACGGTTTGAAAGATTTTCAGTGATAGAGGCTTTGACATCTTCACGTTTCAAGATCAGATCTTCGGCGTTGTATTTGGCAGTGACCTGTTTGATAGTCTCTTGAATAGCAGGAGCGGCGATCTTGTTAATGTAATCAAGCCCCAATGTCCGGTATACCTCGGCCGAGCTGGCAGGGTCCAGATGGTAATTTAAAGCGACGGTTGTCTTTACATCCTGAAGATCGAGTGAAGCGGCAGTAGAATCAGCCTCATATTTCTGCGTCTGAACTGACATTTTTGTTACCGAGTCCAGAAAAGGCATCTTGACCTTCAGTCCTTCGTCCAATATAGTGCCGGTAACGGCGCCAAACCGGGTGACAACTCCCCTGTGACCTGCGGGGATAGTGGTGAAGGAGCTGAGAACAATGCTGCTGATAATTAAGATCGATCCAACGATCAGGAACAGACTGTATCTAAGGCCGTTGATAGACCTGTTCTTGCTTCCCTTATTTAACCACCAGACGTAACCGGCAACCAGAATAATGATCCCTGCGATAAATAGCAATA
>CAZELW010000067.1:0-7533 GCA_964513135.1 uncultured Dehalococcoidales bacterium | reverse complement strand
GAAGGCACTCCGGAAGAAATACGCACCACTCCTGAAGTAATTTCCGCCTACCTGGGGTCCGAAAGCTAAAAAAAATTGTCAGACAGCCATGAATGATATATAATTGCGAGTGGATCTATCCTTATCTGTTGTATAAGCAAGGGCATAAGCATTGGACTTAAATTTTTTATATATAATTATCATTATCCTGATTGCTCTTGCTTTTGATTATACCAACGGAATGCATGATGCCGCTAACTCCATCTCCACTATCGTCTCTACCCGCGTTCTTACCCCCAGGCAAGCTGTCCTCTGGGCCGCCTTTTTCAACTTTATAGCTTTCCTGGTCTTCGGCACTGCCGTAGCCACGACTGTCGGCAGCGGTATGATTGACCTAGACGCCGTAACGCCTACGGTTATCCTGGGCGGACTTCTCGGGGCTATCTCCTGGAATATGATTACCTGGTATCTCGGCTTGCCCAGCAGTTCTTCACATGCTCTCATCGGCGGATATGCCGGGGCTGCTATCGCCAAAAGCGGATTTGGAGTCATCATCGCAGCCGGCTGGTATAAGACGTTGATCTTTATTGTCCTGGCTCCTGCCCTCGGCTTGTTCCTGGGCTTCCTGTTGAAGATACTCATTTCCTGGTTGATTTACAAACAGAAGCCGGCTGCAATCAACAAATGGTCACGAATAATACGATTGTTCTCAGCGGCGGCTTACAGCCTGGGGCACGGCGGCAACGACGCCCAGAAGACCATGGGCATCATCACGAGTCTGCTGGTGGCAGGTGGACTGCAAACATCCTTTGACGTCCCGCTGTGGGTGGTACTATCCGCGCAGGCAGCTATCGCCCTGGGCACTCTCAGCGGCGGCTGGCGGATAGTCAAGACTATGGGACAGAAGATAACAAAATTGACTACCGTGGACGGTTTTTGTGCCGAGGCCGCCGGCGCTATCAGCATTTTTACGGCTACCCATCTGGGAGTCCCTGTCAGCACTACTCATGTGATCACCGGTGCTATCTCCGGGGTCGGGGCGGTCAGACGCTTAACCGCTGTTCGCTGGGGCATTACTCTCCGTATCGTCTGGGCCTGGATTTTTACGATTCCGGCTGCGGGTTTGATCGCCGGTCTGCTGTACATGATCCTGAGGCTTTTTTTACCTGATTGACATTCTATGAGTACTTCAGCGCCACGCCCTCCAGCACGTTCGCCACATCCTCGCACCGGTCGGTAGCCGATTCCAAATATTCATAGATCTCCCGCCATTTGATGATATAGGGAATATCCCTGGAGTCACGGAAAAGCTCTGCCAGCGCTTCGCGGTAGACCTTATCTGCCATATTTTCCAGACGGTTGATTTCCACACAGCGCTTGAGGATCAGTCTCAAATCGATCCGCCGGCGCAATCCGGCTATGGCTTGATGCACCTCTGCGGTTGATTGGACGATAATATCTGACAACTCCCTGGCTCGCGCCGTAGGCGTCTCGATCTTATACAGGTTCATGGCATCTGCCGATGACTCGATAAAGTCTACAATATCATCCAGAGAATGGGCCAGAAGAGCGATATCTTCACGGTCCAGGGGTGTTACAAAAGTGCGGTGCACCAGGGCAATAATTTCGTGGGCGACCGCATCTCCTTTATGTTCCAGCTGGATTATATCAGCTACTTTCTGATCTACATTATCCCAATTACACATCAGGTCATGGAGGTGCCGGGCTACTTCCTCGGCATTCCGGGCACTCTCCTCGAAAAGCACAAAAAACCTTCCTTCCCTGGGAAGTAAGGAAAATCTAGGCATACCCGGTCTCCTTTACCGTGTGAGCGGGAAAATCTGACAGCGCCTGGCAGGTCTGATATATGATGCAGAAATGGTGGACAGGCCGGGTGCCTGAAATGTCCAGGTATCGGGTGGTTGGGGCGGTTATGCCTATCCTGCACCTGTGGTTCACATGTCCCTGCTTCGAATTACGGTCAGCGCAATCATTCACCAAGATTTCATTTTAGAGAAGTAGTGTCAAATAGTCAAACCAGATCCCTTAAACCAGATCCCTTAAATTTGAGATTCGCCGAATGTAATGTATAATGTTACTGGCTACTTGATAATTTGATAATATGAATTCGGACTGCCATATTTCACCGCCTGTCTCAGCCGGTTGGCAGTCTTTAAGGAGAAAATTTCAATGAGCCCGTGGAAAGACGAGGATATCGCCACTCCGGAGCTAATCAAGGAATATCTCGAGGAGTTTAAATCGGGGACCGTCAATAACCCGCAGTTCCTTCTGAGCGAGAATGAAAAATCGAAGGTGCAGGAGTCTCTGGCAGCTATGGAGAAGTTCTGCCTGGAGATGCTGGCCCAACGAAAGTCCCTCCTGTACATGCATGACCTGATCCTGATGGCCATCGGATTCTACGGCGGGTATCTTACCTCATTGGATTGCCGGACACCGGGGCCACCGAATTCTCGGAATTAAGAAAGGGGCTTTCTTCTCTTCCCTGCCTGGTCTTTGGCTTGATGCCTGGTGCCGGACAGAGGAATTTCCACCGGGAATGAGAGAACAGGCCGTATGGTTTAACGCGATACATGAATATCCCCCTTTTAATCATTAGCTCTTTACTTATGCTGGTAGGGCTCTTCGGCATCGTTCTGCCCTTTGTTCCCGGCGTTCCCCTGGTCTGGCTCGGCCTGTTTATTTATGCCATCGGGACCGGATTTGACGTCATCTCCATCCCGGCCGTCATAATCTTCTTTGTCCTGATGGCCCTCACCTTGACTCTGGACTTTGTCGGCCCGATGTTGGGTCTGAAAAAATATAAAGCCAGCCTGTGGAGCCTGTTGGGGTCTTTCCTGGGCTTTGTCGTCGGTATTCTGACAGCCGGCATATGGGGCGTCATCCTGGGGCCAATCATCGGCGCCTTCCTGGCCGAAATGATCGTCAGAAAAGATATCAGGGAGGGCGCCCAGGCCGCTTTGGGTGCTTTCCTGGGTACTATCCTGGGAAATATTCTCAAGGTAGTGATCGCTCTGGTAATGATCGGCTATTTTATTGTCAAACTTCTTTAAAGGTTTTTTTAGTCAGAGCAGAACCGCCGGTCGCTATTGCGAAGCTCCTGTACAACTGCCTGCGTGATATCGGACTGCCTCCATGGTATATGTCTCGAAATGACGTAAAAAATAATCCGGAATGGTCGTATGCCAGGCAAGATTGAACAGCGAGCTTTGAATAGTCGCATAGTGGTACAATAAAGACCAACTATGTTGATTTTATTAACACTTCCAATAACATAAACTATTAAGTATTTGCCTAATATGATAGATGTTCCTATAATAAGTATAGAGGCAACAATCTTCATGTAAACAAACAGCTGGCCGGTTGAAACCGACCCTGAGAATGGAAAGGATAAATAAATTGGCTACAATGGACTACAACGAAAGAATGAAATTTTTCTCTGACGGTGATGAGTATCAGGACCTTTATCTGTTATTCGCCCGGGCCAGGTACCTGACCTTCAGAGCCAGGGAAAAAGAGTTACAAAGGTATGGTCTGACACCAGAACAGGCCCAGGTCCTCTTTTTAGCTCAGGCCCTGGGAAACAAGGCCACTCCTGCGGAAATCTCCCGAATGCTCCTGAGACAACCGCATACCGTTTCTGCCATGGTCAACCGGATGAAGGCGAACGGATTGATTAAAAAAGTCAAGGACCTGGACCGCAAAAATCTTATCCGGGTGACTTTGACGGAGAAAGGGGTCGAAGCCTACAAGCTCACCACCAAACGAGGTCCAATCCGTCGGATATTGGGTGAACTGAACGAAGAGGAACGCAAGGTGTTCCATCAGTACCTTGAGAGGATTATGTACAAGGCGCGCGAAGAGCTTGGAATGGACCGGGACGATCTCCCGCCCTCCGAGTAGAGCGTCAGTTTTTCAGCATATCCAGAAATAATCAGCACTGATCATCAGTGCTGATAAATACAGGGGTCTTTGTTTCTTTCCTGTGTTAAACAAGCTATCCCGCAGGTATACCGGATTCAATCAATAGTATATTTATTTATGGCCCTGCTCAAGGGCCCTCGAATCGTATTAGGAAGGTACCTCTCTAAAGCAATGAATCCCCAATGCAATGGCTTGCTCAAAAGTGACGGCTTTGAAGTGATATCATATGGATAATAATAAAATGATCGGATAGTTTCGGTGCCCCCCCAACTTCTCTTGAAAAACAACAAACCCTGATTATTCGGGTCAGTCCCCCCAAAATTATAGAATTTATAGGACTGTCCATGGAAATTTTCAATGGCCTTCCAGTGTAAAAAATAGTTGGGACGGTATTTTGAATAGCTGTTTAGCTGAGCGCTGTAACTGCATAAAGCGGTATCTTTAAAACAAAAATATAGATTCGCGGAAATTAGTTTACCTTGAAATTCAGTAAAATACAGAAAACCCCGGCCCGCAACAATGATGTGTTTGAAGATACTTTGGAAATACGAGTAAGGCGGCGGTAAAACATGGTGCTTGCGTAAATTATCAATCAGCATCCGATAGAAAATCTTGAGGTCTTTTTCATCCTGCGCTGATTTTACTGCCATTGGTTGCTTCTCCGCTAATCTCAGGTTATACCGCCCGTTTCTGGTCATGCCTTCTCTTATGGAAGATAAACCACGCTGGAGATCTATAACCTGCACGAACGAATGAAGGAGACCGCATTGGACTTCACATCCATCAGGTACCCCTGTCTTGCTCCAACCTCTGATTTGTATTGATGAGGCATTATTCTGTTTTATTTCCTGGATGGCTCCGTCAACAAGCTTTTTTAAGTCGGGTTGACTATTTGCCAAAGGAGGACAGCTATCAGATGAGGGAAGACAGACAAGCTGGTTGCCAACCAGGGGATTGTTTATGTGAAAGAAAGGCAAGGCCCCGGTTATTTCACCATTTTCATTTTCTATAGCGTAGTATTTATAGGCTTCGCCATACTTGTCCACCAGTACCCGCGTCCAGGTGGAATGATGGAAGAAGTTGCCATCACAGTGGCCGGCAATGAAATTGTCCCACCGCTGGTCTGTGATTGGGTCAATTAGCTTTAACATAATTACAGTAATTATAGGCAAAAGCTTAGTTCAGATCAATACCATTACTTCATACTTTGGGGGTGGGGAGGGTATTGATTAATGATTCAGGAATGATGATTAAGGAGGGGGAGAAGTGGAACTCCAGGTGATAAGTAACAAGTTATGGAGAAGGGCGACTTGAAACCTGCAGCTTATCACCCGGAACTGTTATTCCTGATTACCCGTTTACGGAGCATCTACCTTTGAGGCTGTCGAGCATCTGGTCATATGCCTGTACGAAAGCCTGGACTCCTTCCCGGAGCAGTTGGTCGGTTACAGCAGTTAAATTAATGCCGAACTGGGGCAAAACGGCCAGATTCTTTTCGGCGGCAGAGAAGTTTTCCGTCAGGGAGGGGCGGACGCGTCCATGATCCAGGAAAGCTTTGAGGGTAGCCATCGGGATGGTATTGATGGTATCCGGGCCGATAATTTCCTCGACGTAGAGGACGTCAGAATATTGAGGGTTCTTTGTGCCGGTACTTCCCCAGACCAGCTTTTGGACCCGGGCACCCCGGCTTTTTTGTTTGTTGAACGGCTGCCCATAAAATATTTTCTGAAAACGGTTATACACCATTCTGGCGCAGGCTACCGCAATCTGGCCGCGCAGTTCCATGGCAGTCTGGCTGCCGTTTTTTTCCAGTGCTTTATCGATAGCGGTGTCAATGCGGCTGACGAAGAAAGAAGCTACCGATGCGACTTTATGAGGTTCCGGATTCCCCTCCAGACCGCGAATATAGGCATAAGCTACTGACTCGTACTGGCCCAGGGAGAAAATCAGAGTGGCATTGACGTTTATCCCCGCTGCGGTGAGTGCTTCAATAGCCGGAATCCCTTCCGGCGTAGCCGGCACCTTGATCATCAGGTTAGGCCGTCCCACCAGTTCCCAGAGGCGCTGGGCTTCACTGATCGTGCTTTCAGTCATAGCTGAGAGATGAGGGGATACCTCCAGGCTGACGAAGCCGTCAGCTCCCCCCGTAGAATCATATACCGGGCGCAGGATATCGGCAGCCTGTTGAATATCTTCTACGGCCAGCTTTTCATACAGGGCCTGAACATCGATGCCAGGCTGAGATTTTAAAATTGCAGCGATGGCGTCATCGTAATCCCCGGTCTCACAGATGGACTTCTGGAATATGCTAGGATTGCTGGTGACGCCTGTCACCCCTTGATCGATCAGGTCTTTTAATCCTCCACCGGTCAGGAGGCTGCGGCTGATCAGGTCCAGCCAGATAGACTGTCCCTGATTATGCAGTTCATGTATCGGGTTCATGTGGTATCCTCCAAAACTATTTTATAATACTTCTGGCCAGGGCTGCGGCGCCGATCACTCCGGCTTTATTGCCCAGGGCGGCGACGGTAATGCGCAGATTTTCAACGGCTGTTTGTAAAGCCTGAGCACGAACAATTTTTTCGACGGCCGGAACCAGGTCCGGAAAACCTATGATAACGCTGCCTCCGAGAATAATAACGGCTGGATTAAAGGCATTGACTATGCTTACCAGGCCGGCCCCCAGGAATTTAGCCGTATCTTTGACCAGTCTGTAGGCCAGGGGATCGCCGTTTCGGTAAGCTTCGGAAACGGTGATCGAAGATATCCGGCTAATGTCTCCCGCCAGGGAGACCAGGGTTTGCCCAGCCTGGGGATTTCCCCGGACTGCGCTCTGGGCCCGTTCAGCGATGGCCCAGCCTCCGGCATAAGCCTCCAAACAGCCGTCGTTAGGGCAATGACACTTCCTCCCGCCGGCGACAACTGTCATATGTCCAAGCTCGCCTGCGGTATTTTGATGGCCTTCAAGCAGGCGTCCGCTGCTGATCACGCCTCCTCCCACACCGGTGCCGACAAAAAGGCAGACCAAATCATCGACGCCCTGGCCGGCTCCGTGCTGCCATTCCCCCCAGGTTATGACGCGGACGTCATTATTTACTATTACAGGCAGATTCAGTCTCTCCTCCATTCTGGCCTTGAGAGGTACGTCGCACCAGGCGGGCAGATTGGGGGAGCGGCGAACAATTCCTCTCTCTTTATCTATCTGCCCAGCCACGCCGATGCCCAGAGCGGAAGCCCGGCAGCCTGACTCCCTGAGACAAGATTCTAATGAATCGCCAATATCCGAAATAACTTTATCAGGGTCCTTGTCCGGGTCGATCAAGCGGTAATGAGAAGCAATGATCTTGCCCGAGGCGTCTACCAGCGCTGAATCGATTTTAGTACCTCCGATATCCACACCCAGGGTGAGAAGGTTTTTCCCATCAGAATTCATATTAAATTATCCGTACCTCCGGCATTTGCAGTCACTTTATTAATAATAACTCATGGGAGGTGAGAAAGGTAGTGGTCGGCAGCTGTCCCGACCGGTCCTCTTTAAAGAATGACAGCTATTGTAGAGATGAAGCGGGACGCAGTGAAGACGAGGCGTCTCCGTGATGGCCGGAGGCGCTA
>CAZELW010000066.1:0-7624 GCA_964513135.1 uncultured Dehalococcoidales bacterium | reverse complement strand
CCCGGCCGACCAGCCCGGCCAGCTCTCTTTCCACCATTCCTCTTTCTCCTTGTCAAAAAATAAGATACGGATTTACCCTGTGATGTGGACTGTAAAATTGGGGTGATATATCGGATTACGAATAAATATATCATAACTTATATCAGGAAAGTTTTGCAAGATGAAATTAATGTTATCATAACAGGGTGCGGAACAGGGAATTACGATTAAGGATTGATGATTAAGGAATAAGGAGAGAGGGGCAGAATAACGATTAAGGATTGAGGATTAATGATTAAGGAAAGGGGGAAAGGGGCCGCCCCACCCTGAGAGGCTTCGGCTTCGCCAATCGAAGCATCCAGCGTGACATAATATAGGCTTAGGCTTGAAAAGAGAATGTGTGATATTCTTCAGAGCACGCTGAAAGGTAACCGCCATCCCGTCTCGCCGTGGCGAGGGTATTAAGGAAATCACTGCAGGCTTCCAGCATGACGATGACACAACCTCATAATAGGGATTCCCGACCTCAGGCTGCATTCACGGGTTTGAGATTGCTTCGGGGAGATTCAGGAGGCTCGCAATGACGTCCCAGGGGTTGGGGCCCTGTCGATCCTGATCGGATAGAACCGGATATCGATTGATCCAGTATGACAACTTACTGGATGCCAGGGGAAGCCGGTATGGATTTGGAGGAATAAAAAGGCTCCAGGGGGTCTGCTGAAATCCGACTATTTACTGAATAGAATGAATATAGAGGAAGTACCAAATTTAACATCAGAAATCAGATCATTGGGGGTTTGATATGAAAACAGCTACGAAAGCACAATATAAAACAATTGATGAGTACATCAAGACCTTCCCTCCTGAGATTCAGAGCATCCTGGAAAAAATAAGACAGACCATCCGGAAAGCGGCCCCTGAAGCTGTAGAAGCCATCAGCTACCAGATGCCTACATTCAAGCTAAATGGCAATCTGGTGCATTTTGCGGCCTATAAGGACCATATCGGATTCTATCCCGCTCCCACAGGAATCGAGTCCTTCGAAAAAGAATCAAAACAGTATATAAAGGGCAAAGGGACATTGCAGTTTCCCCTAGACAAGCCGATTCCTTATGACCTGGTGGAAAAGATAGTCAAGTATCGCGTAAAGGAAAACCTGGCGAAAAAATGAGGAATACCTTGGGCCCCTTCAGAGAGCCAGGGTATTTATTTGGTGGCAGGAGGAGATAAAACATAATGAAATTAAATATTTATCTCAATTTTGCGGGAAACACGGAAGAAGCGTTTAACTTTTATAAATCTGTTTTTGGCGGGGAATTCTCGTCAGTTGTCCGGTTCAAGGATATGCCGATAGAAGGCGTAACTATCCCCAAAGAAGACGAAAATAAAATCATGCATATCAGCCTGCCCATCGGCAAAGATGATGCATTAATGGCCAGCGACACCCTTGAATCGCTTGGACAGAAGCTGACGCAAGGCAATAACGTTTACATTTCGGTACACCCGGAAAGCAAAGAAGATGCAGACAGGATATTTCAGGCCCTTTCTGCTGGCGGCAAAGTGGAGATGCCGATTTCCAATCAAATGTGGGGCGACTACTTTGGCAGTCTGGTGGACAAGTTTGGTGTGATGTGGATGGTGAATTACTCCTATCCGAAAGCCGAATGACGACTCTTAACTCTTAGAAGTGCGAATGAGCGTTGCCAGTATTATACCGGCGACTGCCAGGCCAGCCGCCAGCAGGAAAGCCGGCTGGTAGCTGCCGACCAGATCGAAAATATATCCTGCGGCAATAGGGCCGACTGCCGCTCCGGTGGTGTAGGCCAGGCTGACCACTCCGATGATCAGTCCGGGCGAACTGAGGCCGAACATGTCTACAACCAGAGGTGACTCCACAGCCCCCATCCCGAAAGTAAACCCGAATGCGGCGGCAAAAATATAAAACATCCATAGATCAGAGGAAAATAACAGCCAGATCATACCTGCCGCCGTCACGGCAAATCCCAGAATAAATACTTTCCGGTTGCCGATGGCATCCCCCAGCCCGCCAAACACAAAATTACCCAGAATTCCGGTGATACCGCTGAAAGCCAGGATATTGGCGGCATTAAAGGCATCGATTCCCGTATCGATAGCATGGGGGACGATATGAACTCTGATGGCGAACATGCAGAACCCGAAACAGAAGACCATTATAAAAAGCAGCCAGAATTGGCCAGTTTTAAGAATCGCCTTCAGGGATATTCCGGCGACAGACATTTCTTTTGGCGGTTGATCAATAAAGGGCCGGCCGTCCGGCATCTGCCTCACGGATGCCGGGTCGCTTCTGAGCAATTGAGCGACCAGCACCGTAAAAATCAGGACTGTTCCTCCCAGGATCAGATATGAGATTCGCCATCCGTATTCAGCAATAAACCGGCTGAATACCGGGGGCGCAATTGTCGAACCGATGCCAATCCCGCCGATGACGATGCCCGACATCAGGCTTCGCCTTTTAATAAACCATCTGGAGACAGTCGCCAGAAGGGGCACCCAGATGCCGCTCATTCCGGCGCCAATTATCAGTCCATAGAATAAATAGACGTGCCAGAGAGAGCTGACCTGTGACATCAACAGATAGCCCAGGCCCAGAAGGGCCCCACAGACGGACACTACCAGACGGGGCCCGACCCGGTCAGTGAGAGACCCGACTGCAATCCCCAGGATGCCCTGCACCACAGTGGAGACTGAAAAGGCGCCGGATATAGCAGCCCTTGTCCAGCCGAACTCGGTGATCAAAGGGTTGAAGAAAACGCCAAAGATAGAATAAGTTCCCCAGCTTACCATCAGGATCAGGAATATGGCGGCGACGATTACATAGCCATAGTAAAAGCGGCGTGTTGTTCCGGATGGGGCCGGGGTCTGGGAAGGACGGTCCGGCTGCATTATCATTTCCTCTTAGAACTTAATCAGAGAGTAGAGGGGGACGTCCGTTAATTTACTTCTACCGTTCAAGCTCTCGATCTCTCCGAGGAAAGCGCAACCAACCACATCGCCCTTTAAGTCACGGGTCAGATCCACTATGGACCTGGCGGTGCCGCCGGTTGCCAGCACATCGTCCACAATCAATATTCTCTGGCCGGGTTTTATTGCGTCCGAGTGAATTTCCAGAGTATCGGTCCCATATTCCAGCGCGTAAGTAACGCTATTGGTCTTTCCGGGCAGCTTGCCTTTTTTCCTCACCGGTATCAACCCGCAGCCTAAATAAAAAGCCACCGGGGCGCCGATTAAAAATCCCCGGGCCTCAATGCAGATAACGGAATCGACTTTATTGAGAAAATGCTCTGACAAAGAGCAGATGGCCCTGCCAAAAGCTTCCCCATCCAGAAGCAGGGTGGTGATATCCTTAAAAGAGATGCCAGGTTTAGGAAAGTTTTCGATCACTCGACAGTATTTTCCAAAATCTTCCGGTTCCTTGCCGGACGGGCATCCGGCGTGGCGATTTTTTTCCCACATAGACTCTTCTCCTCTGATTTGCTTCAGCCAGCCCTGACTGCCAGTAATACTTACCGCTGTTATTTTAGCATACTCCATCAGTGGGAGTAGATTCAATAATGGAGAGAGTAGAGGTGAGGGCTGCTTGCAGGCCGGTAGCTGTTGAATGCATGGGGTTAAACAGCTATAATTAAGGGGTTTGAGGTAGACTGGATGAAAATATTAACCAAGATAGTTGACTGGGTATCTACCCCATACAGCCTGATTTTATTGATTCGGGACCCATCGGTTCCCTGGCCGGCTAAAATCAAGGCCGGTCTGATACTGCTGGGGGTATCCTTTTATATCCTGAACCCTATGGACCTGATTCCGGAGATAACGCCGGTGATCGGCTGGCTGGATGATCTGTTGATCGCGCCGACTGTGATGGCGCTGGCAGGGAAATTCTTACCGGAAATCAATGTCGAGGGTATCCGCCAGAAAGCGCGTTCGTCGACCCGGCGGGTGGTGTTCTGGACCGCGGCCGTTATTATTACGCTGGTGCTGCTCGGTCTTTCCACTCTGGGACTGCTGATTTATCTGGCCGCTACAAACTGAAGAAAGCCAGGGTATTTCCTACAGAAACGTTACCCTATCGTCCTGGGTTATGCTGGAACGGAATCAGGATTTATGATTTATGATTAAGGAAAGGGGCCACCCCTTCCTGAGAGGCTTCGGCTTCGCCATTCGAAGCCTCCAGGATGACAAGGTATTAACGCTTAAGAGAAATTTTCAACCACAGGCTGCCTTCAAGGTCTTTAGTTTGCTTCGGGGAGATTAAGGAGCCCGCAATGACGGCCAGAGGGGTGGGGTGCTATCGACCCTGATTGAACAATACAGGGTATTGAATGATCCAGCATGAAAGCTTTCCAGATGCCAGCGGAAGCTGGTATAGATTTAAAGAATGAAATAAACCTGATACTTCTTTCTGCCTGAGGCCTTATAACTGGCCTTAAACCGGTTTATAATAATCTTAAGAGGTAATTCAGGTTTTCCGGTTAATTCTTTCGATTTTTGCCGATGAGAGGCCGGATGATGGCAGAGTACTCATTCAAAGAACGGTTTATGTACCGTTTTCTCCTGAACGAGAGTCGCAACTATCGATCCTGGTATCCCAGGTTCTTGCTGTGCGGCGTCAATTTTTCACGGATGAGGCGGGTTATTTCCGGCATAAAGACCTTTTACATCTGGTGTGACGAGTGGATCCGGGAAGGGGCGGCGGTGGAGATTCTGGCACTGGATGCCCTGAAAAAAGGCAATACCTTCACTGCCAGGAACCTTTTTCATGAAGCAGCGGGCTGTTATCATATCGGCGAACACGTGTATTTTTTGGATCTCCTGCGCAAACATGCGGCCCAGGAAAGAGCCCGCCACTGCTATCGGAAGGCCATCGACCTGTACGAGGAAAACGACCAGCCTTTGCGCCTGGAAATTCCTTTCCGGAAAACAGTAATTCCGGCCTATTTGCACCGGGCCAGTCAGGCGGACCAGCCCTTGATCATTATGGTGAACGGCCTGGACGATATCAAGGAAGTGGAACAGCATTACATTTCCAGGCTGCTGACAGAGAGCCGCTTCAATGCACTGACCTTTGACGGTCCAGGACAGGGTGAAATGTGGAGACGCCTGAAAATGGTCCCGGATTATGAGAACGTCATCACCACCATTATCGACTGGCTGGAGTCCCATAATGATTACCGGATCGATTTGAGCCGGGTCGGCCTGTACGGGTGGAGTTTCGGCAGCTATCTGGCCCTGCGTGCG
Source organism: uncultured Dehalococcoidales bacterium (assembly GCA_964513135.1). GTDB lineage: Bacteria > Chloroflexota > Dehalococcoidia > Dehalococcoidales > UBA3254 > CAZELW01. The sequence goes on along the minus strand of CAZELW010000066.1, from coordinate 2,368 downwards.
GCGGCTTATGACCGGAGGATCGGCTGCGTAATCGGCCACGGCGCACTGGGCTATCTGAATATCAACCTGGCCCAAAAGAGCGGACCGATCTGGCTGAGAGACCTGATGCATGTCTTCGGTGTGGGGTCAATTGAGGAAGCCAGGATCCTGCTGCCGGAAATCGATATTAAAAAAGTCCCGGCGCTGGACCGGCCTTTGCTTGTTATCCAGGGCGGTGAAGACCTCGTGATCAACCAACCCTGGTTCCAGAAAGACTATATCCTGGATTGGGCCAGGGGGGACAAGGACCTGAAATACTATCCGGACGGCGACCACTGCTGCTCCAACTATTTTGATGAAGTCATCCCCTATGCCATCGACTGGTTTACCAGACGTCTCGACGGCCGCAGCAAGCATCTTGAAACGGCACGCCGCCAGGTTGCCCGGGTGGAGGACTGAAACCGAAAGGGTGCGGCGTTAGCCGCACCCTTCACGGTGGACGAGGCGATAGAAAACATATTTCAATATCGACTCAACATATTGATGATATCCAGTTCCTGTCCGAGGGAGTTGTCCCGGATGGCGTCCATCTCCGAGCTGAAGTAGTCGCTGAATTTTTTGAAGATACTGGCGTAGGAACCGGATACTTTAAGGGGCAGGGACTGCCTTTCCCACGGGCTGAAACCCGGCTCGACAGGAATTGTGATACCGGTATCCTCACTGATACAGGGCTCCCAGGGCCTGCCCGGATTCATATTCTGCCGTTCATCCTGCAACCAGTTCTTCAACAGCGCTGCGTACCGGCTCAGCAGAATACCCTTGCGGATGCCATCATTGGCGAAATATTCGGGCTGCACGGTTTCCAGGTAGATCACCTGCTCATCGCCGTCCATTCTGCCGTTGCGGTCTTGGTAGCTGGTCCGCAGGGATATCCTGTCCTCGCCGCCGGAAGAAGTTTTTCTCAGTTTCAGCAGGACCAGGCCGCCCCGGACCTCCCCGCCCTCGCTCCTGGAAGGGAACAGGGTGTTGACGGTCATCAGCCTTCCGGTGGCCTCATCGGCCTGAGGGCTGCCGAAGACCTTCTCGATTCTCCAGCCCCGGGATTCAAAGTCGAGCTGAAGATTGAACACCAGGGGGGTGACCATATAGTCGAACTCTTCCTCTACCCTCTCACGGAACTCCCGGGGAGAATGGACGGAATAGTAGTTGGCGCCCTTGATTTTGCTTATTTGTTCGATCAACTGAGAGTTGAAGTCCACACCGATGCCGATGAAGGTGGTATAAATCCGGCCGGCGGCGTTTTGCTCCACCATCGAGAGCAGACCTGAGCCGCTGTAATCGCCGGTATTCGGCTGGGCATCAGTCAGGATAATGATGCGGTTTTCATATTCATAGCTGTCAACTTCGCGCAGGCCCTTGAACTGCCGGGCGGCCAACTCCATCCCTGCCGACAGATTGGTCCCGCCACCCGCCCCGATATCCAGGACGCGGTTTTTAACGTCCCGCATATCAGTACGGTCGACCAGTCCCATCGGTTTGGGCACGGAAGCGTTGCTGTTAAAGGTGACAATGGCAAAGCGGTCATCGCTGCGAAGCTGTTCCAGGATGCTGACCACGGACTCTGCGGCGCTTTGCATCTTGCTGCGGCGGTTAATACCTTCTTCGGCATAGGCATCGACCGGCTGCCCGAAGCGGTCGTAATAGTACTGGTTGTAAGCTTCGCCCATGGAGCCGGAGTTGTCCAGAAGGATCACCAGGTTCAGCTTTTTCCGCTGGAAGTCGCTTTCTTTCATGCCGGAGTTCAGTCCGACGGAAAGATAGTACTCAGCCTGTCCGGAAAGCGGGTCGCGGGTGACGGCATAGCTGTAAGAAGGACTGAACAGCTTATTGGTAGGCTCAACTGCGGCGGTATCGAAGTAGTAATCATAAAAAATGCCCTCATAGGTTACGTCGGTAGGGAGCGGCAGATATTGATTTCGAATATTCTCACGGAAATTGGCGATATCTTTAGCGCCGCCGGCGGAAAGGCCGATAGTCCCGCCGTCGGGGGGAGGCATTTGCCCGGGAGCGTTGACAGGAGGCACTGTTACTGGATAAGTGGAGGTGGCAGTGGGTCCGGTTGAGCCGGGGGGAGCCCCAACCGAGGTCGTCGGAGGACGAGGCTGATAGCCGGTGCCGGGTGCGGAGGTGCCCGGATAAGTTGCCGGGGGCGCTTGAGTAACAGGATAAGGGGCAGATGTGGCGGGGGCAGGGACAGAAGCCGGCGGTGCGCTGGAGCAGCCACTGATTAACAATGCGCCTATTAATAAAACTGCCAGGGTTGCCAGTGCTAACTTTTTAGATCGGAAGGCGTCGTGTAGGGAAAGAGTGTAGGATAGGGTGTAGATCT
>CAZELW010000065.1:0-7630 GCA_964513135.1 uncultured Dehalococcoidales bacterium | reverse complement strand
GATAATGAGCGGTGACTGGAGTTCAGACGTGTGCTCTTCCGATCTCTTCTTCTCCCTATCTTTTTGTTCAAATCAGCAAGAAAATTGCTGCCAAAAAAGCCCAGGGAGAAGAAGTAATCAGTTTCGGCATCGGAGACCCCGATATTCCTACTCCGGACCATATAATAAAAGAATTGTGCCGCACCGCCCAGGACCCGGCCAACCACCGGTACCCTGAGTCGGAAGGCCTGCCGGAGCTTCGCCAGGCGATCGCACAGTGGTACTATAAACGTTTTGGCGTAACTCTGGACCCGGAGAAAGAGATCGTGCCTCTGATCGGATCCAAAGAAGGTATCGCCCACATCTCTCTTTGCATGATCGATGAGGGCGATATCGCGCTGGTGCCGGACCCGGCTTATCCGGTTTATGCTATAGGCACTATGCTTTGCGGCGGCCGATCGTACTACTTGCCTTTAAATGAAAAAAACAATTTTCTCCCTGATTTGGATTCAATACCGGCGGATATCCTGTCCCGGACCAAGCTGCTGTGGCTTAATTACCCCAATAATCCCACCAGCGCCGTCGCTGGTCTGGGCTTCTTTAATAAAGCGGTTGCCTTCGCCAAAAAGCATAATATCGCGATATGTCACGATGGCCCCTATTCTGAGGTCGCCTTCGACGGATATCGGCCGGTCAGTTTCATGCAGGCCGAAGGTGCCCGGGATGTGGGTATTGAGTTTCACTCTTTATCAAAAAGCTATAATATGACCGGCTGGCGTATCGGTATGGCCGTAGGAAACGCCCAAATGATCGACGCTCTCCGGAGGATCAAGTCCAACCTGGACTCGGGGATTCCCCAGGCAATACAGTATATGGCTATCACTGCGCTGAGCGGAGCGCAGGACTCCATTCAAGAGCATAATATAATATATCAGAGACGGCGGGACAAAATTATACAGGCCTTGAAGCATCTGGGCATCCCGGCTGCCCCACCCCGGGCCAGCCTCTATATCTGGGCCAGATGCCCTGCCGGATATACCTCAGCCGAATTTGCTGAGGATCTGCTGGAGCAGGTGGGAGTGGTGGTAACTCCCGGTAATGGGTATGGAGCAAACGGCGAAGGATATTTCCGGATTTCTCTTACCATTCCTGACGCTTTGCTGGACAAGGGATTGAACAAACTGGCTAAATGGGAAAATAGGAAGGCCTGAAAAATATACCGGAACAGAAGGAAAAACATCTCAAAAGATACGATCAGCACCGCCAGGGTGCAGGAACGGGTTATCCTGGGAGCTGTCGAATCCACTAAAGGACGGAACAGCTGGACAACTGAAGATTCCCTCGCCGAACTGGCAGCTCTGGCATACGCTGCCGGAGCTGATGTAGTCGGCCGGTTGGTCCAGAAGCTTCCCACACCATCCAGGTCGCATTATTTCGGGAAAGGTAAGCTGGTAGAGCTGCTGGCCCTTAAAGACCAGCTTAACTATGATACGGTCATTATTGATGACGAGCTTACACCCGGACAACAACAAAACCTGGAAGAGTATCTGCAAACAAAAGTTATCGACCGTGTGGCTTTGATATTGGATATCTTCGCCAGACGCGCCCGTACTCATGAGGGTAAACTTCAGGTAGAACTTGCCCAGTATGAGTATAATTTGCCGCGGCTGGTCGGCCAATGGCGGCATCTGGAAAGATTAGGGGCAGGAATCGGGACCCGCGGGCCGGGAGAGTCTCAGTTAGAGACCGACAAACGTATCATGCGGCAAAAGATAACCCACCTGAAAAAGGAGATTGACGATATCAGCCGCCAACGAGAGCTATACCGCCAAAAGCGCCGGCGAAGCGGCATTCCTGTGGTAGCACTGGTGGGTTACACCAATACTGGTAAGAGCACTCTGTTGAACGCTCTGAGTAGGGCTGATGTATTAGCTAAAAACGAACTGTTCAGCACTCTCGATCCGACAACCCGGCGTCTGGTTCTACCGAATAACAAAGTGGTTCTGATGACCGATACAGTCGGTTTTATTCACAAGCTGCCGACTACGCTGATTGCAGCTTTTCGGGCAACACTGGAAGAACTCACCGAAGCCATTTTACTGGTCCATGTGGTTGACATAACTTCTCATAATGCCGCCGAACAATGTGATACTGTTGAAGACATTCTAAAAGAGCTTGAACTCAATGACAGGCCGCGTATTACAGTGCTGAATAAAATTGACCTTTTGCTGCCTTCTGACCGAAAATGGAATGAATCCGAAGCCAGGGAGTATCTGACATCCAGGTGCGAAATGCCGGAAGAAAATACAGTTCTGGTTTCCGCTGCCCGTAAGTGGGGTCTTTCCCGGCTTCTGGAGTTGATCGAAGAGGAACTGGAGAAGCCCTCCATGCAGCCAATCCATAACATTGATTGAAATTCGGTTCCCGCCGCGATATATAAGCTAATACCTCGGAACGAAGCAACCAGAGGCAATATTTGCTTCTTTACTATGGTTCGCACAATATATGTTATGTAACGAACACGCTTCTATGAAGGAAATGGGGATTGACATAATATATCGGCCCTGGTAAATAATTAACCGGTTTTTTGGGTCATTGCATTATTGAACTGTTAATATCAGGATTCTGTCGTCACCCGGCCGCGGACTTCCTCTTCCGTCAGTATTGTTGGTCAGTAGATAAATAGTGCCGTCCGGTCCCTGGACCACGTTCCGCAGCCGGCCGCATTGATTGCTCAAATACTCTTCAAATATAGCAATTTCACTGGGGTCCTGCGCGTCCGGCACCAGACGGTAAAGGGACTGTCCTCTTAGTCCGGTGAAGACAAATGATCCGTCCCACGGCCCTCCCTCAATAAAATCAGATCCGCTGGGCGCCCAGGTATCGGAAGTACCGCTTTGAATTATAGGGCTGACCATTCCCTCCCGGGTCTGGGTTCCGCGTATCACAGGCCAGCCGTAGTTATTTCCGGGCTGGACATAGTTGACTTCATCCTGTCCGCTGGGGCCGTGTTCTGTAGCATATAAACGGCCGGTCCCCGGCTGCCAGGCAATCCCCTGAGGATTACGGTGCCCGTAAGAAAAAATAAATGATCCGGAATACGGATTATCTTCCGGCACTGTCCCATCCGGATTCAGGCGTAATATTTTCCCGTTCAGGGAAGACAGGTCCTGGGCTGAGTCACCATTACCGGCATCTCCCATTGTCCAGTATATCTTTCCGTCGGGACCGATTTTTACGCGTCCGCCATCGTGGTTTCCTCCCCCATCAACATTATTCAGGAGGACAGTATCCAGTACTCCCCGGCCTGTTGTGGGGTCCTCTTTAAGACGTACCAGTTGGTTTTCCAAATCCCCCGATGCATCCCGGTAGGTGTACGCCGCATAAACATAGCCATTCGCGGAGAAATCCGGGTCTACCGCCATTCCCAGGAGGCCTGCTTCACCAGTAGCAGCCACAGCTAGCGTTATCCATGGTTCATCCTGTAACTCCCCATTCTGTACAACCCGAATGGTCCCCGTCCGTTCGGTTATCAACATACGTCCATCAGGTAAAAAAGCCAGTTCCCAGGGCACTCTCAGGCCGGTCACGAAATCTCTCGCCTGTACTTCTGTCGACGATTCGGAGGCCGGACTGGTCTCGCTCTGAGCTGATTGCATCTGACAGGCTGTGAGCATTACCCATGACAGTAAAATTGAGAATGTAATTACTATTATCGATTTACCTGTGAACATCCCACGGCTCCCGCCTCAGAATATATTCTCATTATTATTGTAATATATGGCTGGTGTTCACAGGGATATTATTATGTCAACTATAACCGGAAACGCTCCAACTCCCGCGCTGTAATGCATGCCGTAAAATGGACAACAAGAAGCCCTTTTTCACAATGTATAATTGTGACCTGTCGTTCTCCCTTGCAGGAGTCTGGCTGTAGCACCTTTAAGGACTAAAGGTTGCTGGATGGATCATAGGGCCAGTTCCCTCTCCATCTCTCCTGACAGTTATCAGGTTAAACGATTCACACCGTTTAACTTGATACTTTATACTATAACATGCCTTTTAAAAGACGATCATCCGCCTCAGTACTTATTATTCCTACGTTGAAGCCTTGAGTTGATTTCGCTCAATACTCACTCTTTTCCCTCAGTATTTTCTCGGCCAGATCCAGGATGTCAAAAGAGGAGATCGCTGTTTTTCCGCTGTGGACCTCTATCGGTATCAGCTCATGGATTTTGGGGAAATGGTTGGCTGGCTGTCCCCATGTATAAAGAGGAACAAGCGTAACCAGAGAAATCAGGACTCCGTTATTTTTTTTCAGGAGTTGGTGGTTCTCAAGTCTGATGCCTCTTCCCCTCAAATAACAGTTTGCGCAGGTGGTCAATATAAATATCGCGACATCTCTATTGCTCACTGCCGCTTTTTCAAGGCAAACTTCCCAGTACTCAGCTATCTCCTTGATATCAGATTCAAGCTCTCTGGTTGAAATTCTAAGTATCTGGCTCACTTCCTCAAGGATTACGGGGTACATTTTACTAGCCCTGCCGGCCATGGTTTACCACCTCAAAAAGTCTTTCTGTTTTTATTATCGCTTATCCTGACTGGTCGAAAGGAAATAGTCATTCAGGGAGTAATCAGGAGTAACAGGATCTAAAGAGTTGAAGTGGGCTCGGCAGGTATCGAACCTGCGACCAAGAGGTTATGAGCCCCCCGCTCTACCACTGAGCTACGAGCCCGCAATATATTGCGTTTCAGAAGAATAATCCGTGGTTAAGTAAATGCTATCCCTATCGACTTACCAGAATTGATTATACCTTGCCAGCACATTATGGTCAAGGTTAAAATACATATTTTAAGTAACAAGTAGGTGTGCAGGACATACTGTCAGTAAAAATCAGTTGATTTTATCATTTTCTGCCGCCTCTCTATCAGAAAAAATCAGAATATCTGTCTGGTCTACACACTATCCGATAGCCACGAACACGAAAAGTAAGGGCTGGCGCAAAATGCCAGCCCCTATCTTTCAGTGACTTGTTCTGTTTTGAGTTAAGACTTTTTCGAAGTTACCTCAACCAGAGACTTGATCATGTTGTATCTGTCATTCACGATATTCTGGAATTCAGCGACATCTTCTTCCTTGAAGTGAGAGAATTTGCCGCACAGGCTCAGATATTCCTGAATAGGCCGCGGGTTATCAACCGGCGCCGTGATGCGGAACTGACCGTCTTCCATCTCCCACAGAGGGAAGTAGTTGGTCCTTACTGCTGAACGGCAGACCTGGATAGCTGAATCGGAGCCGATTTTGAAACCAATGATACAGGGAGCAAAGACATGGATGTATGCAAATCCCGTTTTGCTCTTTTCCTTGGCTTTGAGCAGTTTCTTGGCATAATCTTCTATGTTGCTCAGGGTAGCGGTGGCAACGTAAGCTACAGGATGTAAAGCCATAATCAGAGGCAAATACTTCGACACGGTCGGTTTACCTTTTTGGCCTTTACCAACCGGAGTAGTAGAAGTGGCTGCGTGAAGAGGAGTCATACTACTTCTCTGATTTCCAGTATTCATATAGCCTTCGTTGTCGTAACAAACATACATTATATGTTCATTTCGCTCTGCCGCGCCGCTCAATGGTTGGAAGCCGACATCGCTGGCATCACCATCTCCGGTATAGCAGCATATGGTAACATCTTTACCGGATTTTCGGAAATACCGTGAAATACCAGAAGCGCTGGAAGCGACTCCGGTCATGACACAGGCATAATAGGACAATTTATGCCAGGCGCCCAGGTTCTGTCCATGAAGTACCGGGGCGGAGCAGCAGGGTGTGCCCACCATGATGATGTCTTTTCCCAGAACTTTGGGAATAGTCCTCAAGGTAAGCTCCGCAGGACATCCGGCGCAGAATGTATTTCCGCCGGCGAACTGGTCTTCTTCAACAAAATAATCAAAAACTTTGGGTAACTTTTTTACCTTCTCGACCATATCCAATTACTCCTCCAAGGATATCCAGGTTGTCTCCTGGTATTTATCACCTTTGGAGGCAGCATAGATATCCCTTATCATTCTTTCGATGTTAGACGCGGTAATATCCAGGTTGGCAATACCATCGATGAAGCTCATCATGGGAACGATTCCGATTTCCGGAGTCAGGGCCCGGATTTCCGCGTACATGGGGCCGCTGTTCCAGCCAAAATGGACGCTTCTGTCCAGCACACCGATGGCTTTTCTTCCCTTCAGGACATTAGCCAGTTTTTCTTTGGGGAAAGGTCGGTACATGCGAATCTTCACGAGGCCGACTTTAACTCCCTTTTCTCTCTGGCTATCTACCACGGTCTTGGCAGTGCCGCTGGCGCTTCCCGATGTTACCAGAATGATATCAGCGTCATCGCAGCGATACTCTTCTATCTGGCCGCCGTAATAGCGCCCGAACATATCACCGTATTCCTTATCGATCTGGTCGAATTTGGCCTTGGCTCTCTGCATGGCTGCCAGGTGCTTGTACCGTAATTCAGTATAAGCCCGCAGCAAGCCGTGAGAACCGGCGCCCAGGGGTTTGCCGGGAATCAGTTTCATTCTCTGCGGCTGTTTCTTCAATACGGATAGGAACTCATCGACGTCTTCAATCATGGGGATCTGTACCGCTTCCGCTGAATAGGAAACGTAGTAGCCGTCGTAGTTAAGCATTAACGGAAGCTGAATTTCGTAATCTTCTGCCAGACGGAAGGCCTGGATAGTAGTATCAACGATTTCCTGGTCGTCTTCCACTATGATTTCCAGCCATCCGATATCCCTGACTGAAATCAGGTCTTGCTGGCTGGTAGAAACGGCATGAATACCGGGAATTTCGCGATTGACATTGGTCATTACTACCGGAGCGCGAAATCCTGAAGTCTGCATCATTGCATCATACATGAAGGCCAGGCCGTAGGAGGCAGTAGCGGTGTAAACCCTGCCGCCGGCGACGCAGGCTGCGGTGACTGAATTCATAGCAGAGTTCTCGCCCTCGACCTCAATCATTTCCGCATCCAGCAGACCGTCTGCCTTAAAGCGGGTCAATTGTTCCACTACCTCGCTCTGGGGAGTGATAGGATATAAAGCTACTACGTCGGGCCGGCACAATCTGACGGCGTAAGCGCTGCAGGCATTGCCTGTAATTACCCTTGTTTCTTGTTTTCGTAACTGTTTAACCAAATTATCCCTCCTCCGGCACCATTGTGATGGCTTTTCTGGGGCATTCTTTGACACAAATCCCGCAACCCTTGCAGAATTCAAGGTTGGGCTCGAAGTGATCACCCTTGTCTTTCATGCACTGGGGCGGACAATAGAGGGCACAAATGCCGCAATAGGTACATTTTTCCTTGTCCAGCTTGGGACGGCTGGTTCGCCAGGTGCCCGTTTCCATGTAAAGAACCAGCTGATCGGCATCAGACCAGCAGCTTTCATAAGGATATTCTATTTTTTTTATTGCCATTTCAGTACTTTCACCTCCTGGTATCCTCTTTCGCAACTGCGAATATTTCTTTGCAGCATGTCACCGCTAAGATAGTCCTTTAAACAACTAATAATAGACTCCAGCTTGACCCATTGAGTAGTAGCTGCAAATGCAGATCGGAAGAGCACACGTCTGAACTCCAGTCACCGCTCATTATCT
>CAZELW010000064.1:0-7640 GCA_964513135.1 uncultured Dehalococcoidales bacterium | reverse complement strand
GCCTGGATGGACAAGAAGAATGCCGGATATGTTATCGGAGGCTCTACGGCGCTGGCCCTGTCCATGGAGAAACGCTATCACGGGCTGGGAGGACAAATTTCCTACGGGGCGAGAGTCCGGGAAATACTGGTGGAGAACGGCCAGGCGGTTGGGGTGAAGCTGGAGAATGGAGAAGAATACCGGGCAGACTACGTTATTTCGGCGGCGGACGGACGGACCACAATCTGGGAGATGCTGGGAGGCAGGTATGTAGATGATACAATTCGCGGCTATTATAAAATGCCGCTCTTCAAACCTCTGGTCTTCATCGGACTAGGGGTAAGGCGCATTTTCACGGACGTTCCCGAGACGATTGCAGGGCTGGTAATACCGCTGGAAAATCCCTTGAAGATAGGGGACAAAGAACACAAGAGATTAGGCGTTCATATTTATAATTTCGACCAGTCGCTGGCCCCGGACGGGAAAACGTCTTTAACGGTTATGTTCGAGACCGACTTCGCTTTCTGGGAAGAATTAAGCAAAGACCAGGAAGCTTACAAAGCGGAAAAGGAAAGAATAGCGGTATCGGTTGTATCCGCCCTTAACAAGCGCTTCCCGGGACTGGCCCATCAACTGGAGATGTGGGACGTAGCGACGCCGGTTACTTTCCACCGCTACACAGGCAACTGGCAGGGCAGCTATGAAGGCTTTCTGATGACCCCCCAGAACATGACCCTGCAAATGAAAAAGAATTTACCCGGCCTGAGCAATTTTTATATGGTCGGGCAGTGGGTGGTCCCGGGCGGAGGCCTGCCGACCGGGCTGATAACCGGCCGCCACGTAATACAAATTCTATGCAAGGCTGATAAGAAAAAGTTCCAGGCTTCGGCGCCCGTTGGATAGTACCGGGAAGAATGTTATAATCCAAACTGGAACGGGAAACGCTGATGAGAAAGAGCAATGGAAAATTTATTGCCGTAATAGGCGGTTATCCCTGCACGGATGAGGAAGCCCGTACAGCCGAAACGGTGGGGAGGGAGATTGCCAGGCGGGGGGCCATCCTGGTTTGCGGGGGAGAAGGCGGAATAATGGAAGCCGCCTGCCGGGGAGCGGTATCCGAGGGAGGGATCACAGTCGGCATCCTGCCCGGAGACAACCGGAAAACCAGCAATCCCCATGTCATGATCCCTGTGGTTACCGGTCTCGGTTCCGCCAGGAATATTATTGTGATTAAATCATCACAGGCAGTCATCGCCATAGGGGGAGGCTACGGGACCCTTTCCGAGATCAGTTTCGCTTTAAAGAACGGCATTCCGGTGATCGGCCTGGATACCTGGTCCATCTCCCGGAAGAACCAGCCCGACAGCTCGATCATTTGCATGGAGGACCCTTTAGAAGCGGTAAACCTGGCGATTGAGATGGCCGGGGATTAAAGAGGCAAATAATAAATCAAATACAATCATGATTGTATTTTGAATTCAGGAGAAGATATGTCTGTAATTAAATCGGTATACGCCAGAGAAATCCTGGACTCCCGCGGCAACCCCACACTACAAGCGGAAGTGGTGCTGGAGGATGGAACGCGAGGCACGGCTGCCGTTCCTTCAGGAGCCAGCACCGGAAAATATGAGGCTGTAGAAATCAGAGATGGAGATGCCGCCAGGTATAACGGCCTGGGAGTGAAGAAGGCGGTTGACAACGTCAACCAGCGTATCGCTCCCCTGGTCTGCGGCATGGAGGCAACCGACCAGATCTCTATCGACCGGAGTATTATCGACATGGACGGCACGCCGAACAAGTCCAACCTGGGAGCCAACGCTATACTGGGGGTCTCCCTGGCAACGGCGGACGCCGCCGCCAAATCGCTGGGAGTGCCGCTTTACCGCTATCTGGGAGGGGTAGGCGCCTGCACCCTGCCGGTACCGATGATGAATATTTTGAACGGCGGGAAGCATGCTTCGAACTCTACCGACCTCCAGGAGTTTATGATCATGCCGACCGGGGCTGAGAACTTCAAGCATGCCCTGCAAATGTGTGCGGAAATCTACCAGCAGCTTAAAAAGGTACTGAAAGAAAAAGGCCACAACACCAACGTCGGGGACGAGGGAGGGTTTGCCCCGTCGCTGGAGTCCAACAGCCAGGCCATCGAAGCCATTTTAACGGCCATCGAGAAAGCCAACTACCAGCCGGGCAAGGACTGTTTTATTGCGCTTGATCCGGCTTCCAGCGAGTTCTATGAAGATGGCCGGTACAAGCTGGCCAAAGAGGGCAAGACCTTTAGCAGCCAGGAGATGGTCGAATTTTACAGCAGGTGGACCTCAGAGTATCCCATCATCAGCATCGAGGACGGCATGGCGGAAGATGACTGGGAGGGCTGGCAACTGTTGACTTCGAAGATAGGGAACAAAGTCCAACTGGTGGGTGATGATCTTTATGTGACCAATGTAAAGCGGTTGGAAATGGGAATACAAAAGAAAGCATCCAATTCCATACTGATCAAGCTGAACCAGATCGGCAGCCTGACCGAAACAATAGAGGCGATCCGCATGGCCCAGGAAAATAACTGGACAGCTATCATCAGTCACCGGTCGGGAGAGACAGAAGACACCACGATCGCCGACCTGGCGGTCGCGTTTAATACCGGGTTTATCAAAGCCGGCGCTCCATGCCGCTCAGAAAGGGTAGCCAAATATAACCGGCTCCTGCAGATCGAAGATGAGCTGAAACCAAGCGCGAAATATGCCGGCATGCAGGCATTTTATAATTTGAAAGGATAATGGCTTTCTATCACTTCATTGCGAGTTCATATAATGCCCGAGTGAATCCATGAGCCTGTTACGCGTCCCGTCCAGACGATCTTCGGGGAAACAGGGCATCCTGAAGATCCCGCCTGATAGTCACCAGAGCGAAATTAAGGAGTGAGGCCTCCAGGATGACTGGCGAGGAAGTCCCGGGCTGCCGGGAGGCAACCGGAGGGCAACCTGCAAACCGCAATGAGAGGGACGAGCCCGAAAGCTGAATTTTGGAATGAAAGAAGTTTTACCTGATATTTTTCAGATGTCTTTAACCCTATCCGGGTTTAACCCCGGCTTCGTTAATACCTACCTCATTAAAACCGATAACGGCTACACCAGCATCGATACCGGTTGGGACTCCCCAGAGTCTGTAGAGTCCATGGAGCAGCAACTGGCGGAGATCGGGGCATGTGTTTCCGATATTACCCAGGTCATTGTTACCCACTGCCATATCGACCATTTCGGGATGATAGCCAAATACAAGCGCGGGCAAAATACGAAGATCTATATTCATGCGAACGAGATGGAACTTATCAATGCCAGGTTTACGGACACCGACAATTTCATACCGATGACCGACAGCTTTCTGAAGAGCCACGGATTCCCCGAAAGCGAATTGACTCCGCCGGAAATTCAGCTTCCGTTAAATGACAATCTATCTGAAGTAGTCCCCGATGTGCTGCTGCATGGAGGAGAAGAGATTCCGGTCGGTCGATATACCCTGAGAGTGGTCAATACACCCGGCCATACACCGGGAGGAATCGTACTGTATGAGCCGGACAAAAAGTTCCTGTTTTCCGGCGACACTCTACTGCCCAGTATCCATACAAACGCGGCGCTTCACGTCCAACACATCAAGTTCCCTTTAGAGAAGTATTTGAAATCGCTGCTGGCTTTGAGGGAGATGGACATTGACCTGATTTTACCCGGGCATGAGCACATTTTTTCCGGACACAGGGACAGAATAGATGAAATAATCCAGCACCACGAGAAAAAGTCCGCTGAAATCCTGGAGGCTTTCAGAGACAAGAATCCCAAAACAGCCTACGAGGTATCCCGTATCCTGGCCTGGTCTCCCAAGACCAAAACGAATATCTGGGACAGCCTGACCGGCTGGGACAAGCGCTTTGCCGTATTACTAGCTATCGCCCACCTGGAATCGCTGCGTTTCAACCATAAACTCGAACTGAATATACATGACGGCATTCATATTTACAGTCAGGCTGCCTGAACACTCATGAAAGAAGTACTACCAGGGATCTATCAAATTACGCTTAGCCTGAAAGGGTTCGGTTCCGGATCCGTTAATACCTATCTTATCCGCGATAAGAACAGATACGCCATTATCGATACCGGCTGGGACGCTCCGGAGCCGGAGAACTCCCTGCGGGAACAACTGGCTGAAGCTTCCATCGATTTCTGCGACATAAAAAAAGTAATACTGACGCACTGCCACATAGACCATCTGGGACTAATCAACAAATTTAAAAAGTCGAACAACGCCAGTATATATATTCACCGCGGTGAGCTAGCACTGATAAAAGTCCTGTACAACGGGAAGAACAGCTACTGGGACGAGACGGACAAATATTTAACAAGCCACGGTATACCGGAATCCGAACTCGGCGCCAGGGACATTTTTCCGGTCCAGGAGCCTCCGGTATCCCCGGACGTTCTGTTTGAGGGCAACGAGGAAATCGAGGTCGGCGATTATATTCTAAAGGTGGTGCCCACTCCGGGTCATACCCCGGGACATATTGCGCTTTATGAACCCAGGGCAAAATTCCTCTTCTCCGGCGATACGATTCTGCCAACTATTCTGACGAACGCGGCAGGGCATATACAGCACATGGTAAATCCACTGCAGCAATACCTGAAATCACTGGAAGTCCTGCGGCAAATGGACATTGACCTGGTACTGCCCGGCCATGAGCAAGCGTTTACATCCTACAAAGAAAGGATAGCAGATATTATTGAGCGCTACCGCAGCAAAATTGCGCTGGCCTGGAAAAATTTCGAAAATGATCTGCAAACCCGGACAGCTTATGATGTAGCCAGGGTACTCCCCTGGATTCCCAGGTACAGGCCCATCGCCTGGACCCACCTCAGGAGCATGGACAAGCGCTTTGCGTTGATGCAGACAATAGCCATTCTGGAAGAGCTGGCGTATGAAGGGAAGCTGGCCCGGCTTATCCAGGACGGCAGGGTATTCTACAAGAGATTGAGTTAGGATGCCCCGGCAGGCAGACAGGGGGAGGTCCGTCGCCTTAATTCCATCAGGGGGAGAATGATTTTTCAGGGAATACGAGATGACCCTACGCATGGGACAAACCGGTGTATCCCGGCAATAAAGCATGGTATGATAGTTATAAATATTCCTATACTTAAGGAGGCACTTGAACAATGGCGGTAAAAGTCGGTATCAATGGTTTTGGTAGAGTCGGAAGATTGACACTGAGAGCAATCAACCAGTACCACAAGGGCGAACTGGAGGTAGCGGCCGTCAATGACCTGACGGACACCGCGACCAATGCCCACCTATTTAAATGGGACTCCAGCTACGGCGCTTATCCCGGGGATGTGAAATCTGCGGATGGGGTGATTCAGATAGATGGGAAAGAAGTCAAGGTACTGGCCGAACGCGACCCGGCCAACATCAAATGGAAGGAACTGGGGATAGAGATTGTTATTGAGTCCACCGGTCTCTTCACCGATGCCTCTAAAGCCGCGGCGCACATGAACGGCGGAGCAAAGAAAGTCCTGATTTCAGCACCGGCAAAAGGGGAAGATATCACTATCGTTCTGGGGGTCAATGATGAGAAATACGATCCTCAGAACCATCACATAATTTCGAATGCTTCCTGCACTACAAACTGTCTGGCTCCAGTGGCCAAAGTTTTGCAGCAGAATTTCGGCATCGTCAAGGGCTTGATGACCACCATCCACGCTTATACCAACGATCAGAGGATACTGGACCAGCAGCACAAAGACCTGCGCCGCGCCCGCTCAGCCGCACTGAGCATGATACCTACCACCACCGGGGCGGCCAAGGCGATTTCCCTGGTCCTGCCGGAGCTCAAAGGCAAGCTGCACGGCTTTGCCATGCGGGTACCTACCCCAACTGTCTCAGTAGTCGACCTGGTAGCCGAGCTAAACCGTGAGGCGTCCGCAGAGCAGGTCAACGCAGCTTTGAAAGCGGCGTCCGAAGGCCCGATGAAAGGAATTCTGGCCTTCTGCGAAGCGGAACTGGTCAGTGTTGATTTCAAGGGGAACAACGCCAGCTCCATTGTGGATTCCCTGAGCACCATGGCGATCGGCGGCAATATGGTCAAGGTTATCTCATGGTATGACAATGAATGGGGCTATAGCTGCCGACTGGCAGATCTGGCGGCTTTTGTAGCCGGGAAAGGGACCTAATTGAGAATTAAGGAAATAGAGCGCGGCATCTACCTGATCGATGCCGCGCCGGACATTCCGGGATTCGAAGAACTTCTGGGTGTGTATGTCATCCGGTCGGAAAAAACAGCCCTGGTGGATGTCGGCCCGGAATCAGCCCAGGAGACCCTCTCAACCGTTTTAGCCGAACTGAACATCAAACCGGAAGAGGTCGACTATATTATGTCGACCCATGTCCACCTGGACCATACCGGGGGCATCGGTACGGCGTTAAAAAACTTGCCCAATGCCAGGGCAATCGTCCATGAGAAAGGCAAACAGCACCTGGTCCGGCCGGAAAAGCTCTGGGAAGGCAGCCTGCAAGTACTGGACAAAGTCGCCCGGGCGTACAGGCAGCCAAAACCGGCGGATGAGGCCAGGATAATCGAAGCTCAGGAAGGGATGATCATTGATCTCGGGGGATTCCAGTTCGAAACGCTGCTGACTCCCGGACACGCCTCGCACCACCTGAGCTTTGTCGACCGGGAACGAGGCAAGTTGTTCTCCGGGGAAGCGGCCGGGGTCTATTTTCCGGATACGGATATATCGCGTCCGGCCAGCCCGCCACCTTTCGACTTAAGACAGTCATTGCTCTCGGTAAACAAAATGCTGGCGGCCCACCCGAAAGATATTTATTATTCTCACTTCGGTCATTCGCCAAACGCGGTATTCCGTTTGCAAAAGATCAAAGAGCAAATGGTTTTCTGGGGCAGGGTAATTTCAAAGCATCTGGATAATCCGGATGTGGACAGAATTGGCGAAGAGATAATGACCCTGGATAATACGAGAGAGGCGGTTTACCGGCAATCTCCCGAGAAGCTTGATGCCAGCCTGTTTTTCATGCGAAACAATATCCTGGGCTATCTGGGTTTTTTGAAGCGGGAAGGCCCGGGGGTGATGGATGAGATGGCTTTACTGTAAACTCACAGACAGGTTATAATTAGCGCATAAAGAAGAGGATTCAAAGACCTTCTCCCAGCCCTTCCGCCGCGTTTGTGGTGTCTCCGGAGGACGCCCTCCCGAAAGCCGCTGCGGAATAATATTGGCAGGGGAGAAGGACGATAAAAACAAATACGAAATAGAAAGAGCGCCTTAATGTCACCTATAATTGATGAAATTACCCGGCAAAAGCTGGACAAGCTGGCAGCCTTACGTTCAGCCGGCATCGAACCTTTTCCCTACGGTTATCACCGCACTCACACCACGCAGCAGGCCCTGGAGATAGTCAACCAAAATAAGGATAATCTGCAAAACGGAGATTTCCGCGTCAACGTAGCCGGACGGATTATGTCCAAACGCGGAATGGGCAAAACCGCTTTCATGGACCTGCGGGATGGGAGCGGCAAATTACAACTTTTCTTTCGGATAAATAACCTGGGGGAAGAGAAATACAATTCCCTGAGATCGGAAGAGCGTCGTGTAGGGAAAGAG
>CAZELW010000063.1:6859-7711 GCA_964513135.1 uncultured Dehalococcoidales bacterium | reverse complement strand
GATAATTTTTAATTCTTTCCCCTAAAAGTTGGCTTATGAGAAAATCTATGGTAAAATTATCCGGTTGTTAAATTAATTACCAGGAAAGAGTACCGCCATGGCTGAAAAACTAACCGACATTAAAGAATTTATCGAAAACGTTAATAAGAAGAACAAAAACCAAAACGGTAAACGGATCCGCTTTGCTTTCGTTAAGAGGAAGAGAAAGAACTAGCTTATTCGAATGGATGCCCGTCCCGGGAAAAGTCCGGTAGATAATTGGCCGGGGCATCCATTTCCTGAAGCCATCCATTCTCCAGTCCAAGCTTTTCCAGCAAATTAGCTGTCGCTGAATATTCTTCGTAGGTAATCGTCCTGGCCAGCTCAGGTTTTTGCATCGCCAGGTGACACGGGTAGTACTGCGACATTATGCTCACTGTAATATCCTGCGAGACTTCCCGTGCCAGCCAGGTCAGGGATTCCTCGCTGCCGGCCAGTCCCTCGGGCAGTATTAAATGACGTACGATCATGCCCCTGTAAGCTATCTCGTTTTCATCAACCTTTAGATCGCCGACCTGCCGATACATTTCCTTGATCGCCTGACGGTTATTCTTCACGTAATCCGGTACTCCGGAATACTTCAGTCCGATAGAGTCATCAGAATAGCGAATATCCGGCAGATAGATATCAACTATTCCCTCCAGCATCCGTATGGTGTCCGGGGAATCGTAGCCTCCGGTATTATAAACCAGCGGTAGATGCAGCCCCTCCGCTGCCGCTTCAACTAACGCCCTTACGATTTGAGGCACATAATGAGTAGGCGATACCAGGTTGATATTATGACATCTCAGATCATTCTGAAGATAGAGCATC
>CAZELW010000063.1:0-6849 GCA_964513135.1 uncultured Dehalococcoidales bacterium | reverse complement strand
CTGTGATAGTCAGCTTCATTGAGCTTCTGGGTATCCGGGTCCTGGCTGATCTGGAAGTTCTGACAATAGACGCAGCGCATGTTGCAGTTGCCCAGAAAGATGGTGCCGGACCCCCTCACACCGGAAAGGGCCGGCTCTTCTCCATGATGGGCGCAGCAGGAGGATATCGCCGGACGGTAGCCGGAGCGGCAGAATCCCCGCTCATCCTTTAACCGGTCTACCCCGCATTTTAACGGACAAATATCGCAGGCTGCCAGACGCGCCTCCAGAGCTTCAGCCCGCCGCTCCAGTTCCCCGGAACGGTAAAGTTCAATATAACCCGGTAATCTTTCAGTATTCATCTCACTCTCATTGTGACGCATATTATGTCTGGAAGGCAAATTCCTTCTGCTTTGGATCATCGTTGCACGGTTGTTTGCTTTAATCCCTGTCCATCAACTTCGCATAGAAAATCGATATTTAAATGGACGTAATATTGCCTATTTTAAAGCGACAATGAAAATGATAACCCTGATTGATTTTTTTAAATATATGGGAAGGACGGCCCCTGTCAAAAAGGACTTGGCCTTCCCTTCAGGAGGCATAACATGATAAAACACCCGACAAGGTCGCTCCTGGCGATTATTGTTCTTCTATTGATCGTTCTTTCCATTTCCTGCGGGGTTTTACCGGGGCTCTCGCCGACTAATACATCATCGGAGACAAGCGCCGCCCCATCAACCCCCGCGACACCGGCTCCCGGGTCCCCCTCCCCCACCTCTTCACCACCACCTGCGGCGTCTCCCACCCCGGGGCCGCCGGCAGGTGCTCCGCCGGGGGCATCCCCCTTTGCTGCCCCCCCTCCGGTAGCCCCTGCAACATCCGGGATACTCCCTGACTGGTCTCCCCCTCCCCTGAGCGAAGCTCAACCTCCTCCGGACCTTTCGGACCTGGTTGACCAGGTCCTTCCCTGGGTAGTATCCATCAACGTTGAAATAACCTCTACCGATTTCCTCGGGCAGCCGTCTACTCAGCAGGGTGCCGGTTCCGGTTGGATAATAGATTCCAGCGGCATTATCATCACTAACAACCATGTAGTTGAAAGCGCCAGTACCGTCACAGTCAGTCTGGCCGATGGGCGGACCTTCCCGGTTCTGGAAATAGCCGCCGATCCTCCCAGCGATCTGGCAGTGCTTAAAATAGACGCCTCAGGGTTGCCTGTTGCTGTTGTGGGAGACTCTGGAAAGATGAAAAGTGGTATGATGGTAATGGCTGTCGGCAATGCTCTGGGGGAAGGTATCTCCATGACTGCCGGATGGGTCAGCCAGACAGAAGCCAGTATCACAGTGCCGGTTTCGGGGACCGAGACCAGCGAGACCATGTTCGATTTGATCAGAACGAGCGCACCCATCAATCCCGGCAACAGCGGCGGCCCGCTGGTGAATATGCTGGGAGAGGTGGTCGGTATCACCAATATTAAGCTGGTATCTCAGGGTGTGGAAAATATTGGCTATGCTATCAGCACCAGGTCGGCTATGCCGCTCATAGAGCAGTTGGTCAGGACCGGGCAGATCGTACGTCCTTATATAGGAGTGAGTCTGAGAACAGTTACGCCTGACATCGCTTCAATGTTTGGTCTGGCGGTAAATGAGGGCGCCATTATCGCCGAAATAGCTCCCGGAGGCCCGGCTGCCTCTGCCGGTCTTCAGGTAGGCGATGTCATCACTGAAATAAACGGCCAGATGGTAGCCAATGCCTCGGATGCCACCAGGATCATCCGTTCCAATCAAATTGGACAATCGGTGACTGTTACATATTACCGCGGCAATAATCAGGCCACTGCCCAGGTTACTCTGGCGCCAAGGCCCGGCTCTTAGTGTATAATAGAGGATAGTCTGGACTGGCAAAAGGGGGCGAACCATTATCGCCCCCTTTATTAAGCCGTCAGTCCGCTGAAGGACCGGGGGTTATCTTTGACTGAAAAACAGCCTGCGACCAGAAAGGTCAGTTTACAGCCCATCTTATGGAGCAGTTTCCTGTACATCATCGGTCTCCTCCTGGTATTTGCTTACCTTTATCCCCGGGTGCAGGAATTTATCGAGTCCAGTCAGATCCCAACCCCCGAGGTATCCATCCTCCCCATCCTGGCCTATTTTTTCGGAATGGTGGTAATAATCGGGGTAGTCCTTTTTCTGATCCCGGTCTCCAAACTAAAATATGTTTTCAGGGTCCTTTTCGGGCTCCTCTATGCCTGGGGCATTTTCATCATCCTGAATCTGATATTGCCTCCGCCGGCCGCTATTGGCATCGCGGCAGCCCTGGGATTGCTCTGGCTTTTCTGGCCGTTTATCTGGCTGCAAAACCTGCTATTGCTGCTTGCCCTGGCCAGTGTGGGAGCGGTCTTTGGGGCAGTGGTCAGCCCCTGGACACTGGTCTGGGTATTGCTCGCCATCTCGATATACGATATCGTTGCAGTGAGCCTGGGATATATGATGTGGATGGCTAAAAAGTTATCCGAAACCGATACTCTTCCGGCATTCATCCTGCCCAGGAGACTCCGCGACTGGAAGCTGAATTTAAGAGGGGCCAGTTTCCAGAAATTATTCGAAACTGAAAGCGCGGAAAGAGATTTCTCCTTGCTGGGGGGAGGGGACATTGGGTTTCCCCTGATATTCGTCGCTTCGGTGTTTTTCTCTTACAGCCTGTCCGGCGCTCTGATTGTGTCCGCAGGCTCTCTGGCCGGAATTATCTTTGCCTATATTCTCCAGATATGGGTGCTCAAAGGTAAGCCCCTGCCGGCCCTGCCTCCCATCAGCTTCCTGACCATCGTTAGCTTTTTGGTAGTTCACTTTTTCCTGTAAAACGCTTTTCATAGATCACCTGGTCATCACCGATAGAGTAGTAATCGATAATCCGCGCAGTTTCCTTATATCCGATACGCTGATAAAAGAGGTTGGTCTTTTCATAGCCCGACCTGGAAGAGGTCTCGACGAGTATCAGTCTGCCGTTCTCCCGCCTGATATTCTCCTCAGCCGTCTCCATTAGTTTGCGGCCGATTCCCCGGCCCTGCAATTTTTGGTCTACGGCTATCCAGTAGACATCCCAGGTGCCTTCAGTGATGGGTGTCGGCCCGTAGCATATCAGTCCGGCAATAGCCCCGTTTATTTCCGCCACCAGCGTGAAATAGCCGGACGTGACCGGGCCGCCCAGATAGGCGTCAATCACCTCTTCTGCCAGGTCCGCTTCCATCGGATTGAACTCGGGGGTATTCCGTATAATTTCCATTACGGCTGGTTTGTCCTGGGAAGTCATTGGCCGAATATTCATTGATATCTCCTCATCAAGAATTGCGTTCCGAGCTTTGTGCTGGCGAAAACGGGCTTTGTTGAACAGTCTGGGATCCGCAATCACTGCTCTATAGCATACCGGATAATCTTATCAATAAACTGGCTATAAGTCATTCCTGCCGCCTCCGCCTGTAATGCCGCTCCGCTCCCCGGAGTGATGTCAGGATTAGGATTGACCTCCAGCACTTTATAATCACCCGTGCTTGCCTGGCGGAAATCCACTCTGGCATATCCGCGGCATCCGGTAAGTTTGAAGGCGGTCATGGCGATACAGGCGATTTTTTCGCGCTCTTCCTGGCTGATCGGGGCCGGACAAACCGCCCGGGTATTCTTGAAGTAATCGCTATCCTCTTCCCATTTGGACTCAAAGGTCAATATTCTGGGTTTGTCCGGTGGGAGGTTATAGGTAATCTCGGATACCGCCGGAACAATCAATCCGGTGTTGCCCAGCACAGTGGTGTTGAACTCACGGCCGTCGATATACTCTTCTACCAGTGCTCCGCCCCCAAAGAGGGCGCCAATTTTCCCTACCTGTTTTTCCAGCCCGGCAAAATTATGTACCACGCTTTCCTCTGATATACCGTGGCTGGCGTCATCAGCCAGGGGTTTCACAATACAGGGATATTCCAGATGAAAGGCCGAGAGGCCCTCCGGAGTTAATACTTGATATTGGGGAGTGTCGATTCCGGCCTTATGGAGAATCTCTTTCGTTCTGGACTTGTCCAGGGCTATCGCCAGGGCCGGGGCTGGACAGCCGGTGAAGGGTATCTTTAATTCGGCCAGCATTTCAGCCACAATGCTCTCAGTTTCGGGAATGCCGTCGAAGCCTTCAAAGAGATTGAATACCACGTCTGCGTCCAGGGATCCCAGCGTTTCTTTCACGCGGTCGAGAGGAGGTCGGAGAGGAACTGTAAAAAAGGAATGTTTTAGCTCTGTCAGGGCCCGGCTGACAGCCTGCACCTCATCGATTACTCCCAGCTCAGCTCTGGATTCTCCCATGGCCTGGTAGCGGTCGACCTCGGGTTTATTAAATATGATCGCTACGTTCACTTTGTCGTTCCAGAGCGGCTTTCAGAATAGAGCCTATTAATTCGTTATAGCCGATTCCGCAAAGTCTGGCCATAATGACAATGTCACTGCTCCGGGGGTTCAGGCCGGCCAGAGGATTGATCTCCAGGAAGTAGGGCGTTCCGCTCCTGCTGATCCGGAAATCCACACGGGCAAAGTCCCGGCACTCCAGGACTTCGAAGGCCTTCAGCGAATATTCGCGGATTCGCTGAAGAGTGTCTTTCTCCAGTTTGGCCGGACACTCATAGTCCACCAGGTTCTCATAGTCCCGTTTTACTTCCAGAGAGTAAACGAATTCAGAGGTCTTCTGGCGGGGGATGACCCGCATGATTCCCATTACCTCCGGTGGAGAATTGCCTACCAGTCCAACGGTCACCTCTTCTCCGGAGACAAACTCTTCGATCAGGACCGGCTGCCGGTACTGCCGCCAGAGATTGCTGACCATGGACTCCATCTCTCCCGCATCGCGGACCAGAGACTTCAGGCGAATGCCCTTGCTGGAACCTTCCCATACCGGTTTGATAAAAGCCGGATACGGGCAGTCTTTCCAGTCGGTGGATTTCAGCTTTCCGCCGTCTACAACTTGCCATTTGGGAGTCGGTATGCCTTCCCAGGAGACTATCTTTTTGGTCAGATGCTTGTCAAGACAGACAGCGAGGCACTGGGGATCTGCGCCGGAATAGGGGATGCCCAGCATCTCCAGGACCGAGGGGACCTGGGCCTCGCGGCTTCGGTAGCTCCCCAGTCCTTCGGAGATATTGAATACAAAGTCCACTTTTGTATTTAGAACACGGTTCAGGAAATTGAAACCCCCTCCCAACTTCACCACCTCATGCCCTCCGGCTTCGATGGCGCATTTCAGGGCTTCTACAGTTTCTGCCGAATCGTATTCCTCGAACGCATCTTCCGGCTGACCGGCTGTCAGTCCGGCAAATGTCTCTTTAAGATCGTACGAGAGTCCTATCTTCATCTATTAAGGCTTCCTCTACCTGAGTCGCTACCCCGGTTTTAACAGGGAGGTCTGCTCCCGGGTTTCGGAAAGTCATAATATGACCCTGATAGTTCCTCAGTATCAATCTTTCCCTGGTTTGCGATAAAACATATTCAGGCTGCAGGGAGACTTTGCCTCCGCCCTGCGGCAGATCGATCACAAATGTGGGTACTCCCAGGCCTGAAGTGTGCCCGCGCATGCCCTGGATGATCCCCACACCCGTCTCCACTGGCGTGCGTAAATGCTCCGTTCCCTGTACCTCATCGCACTGGAACAGGTAATATGGACGTACCTTGCACTTTAACAGCTTGTGAGACAGCTTCAGTTGTGTCTCGACGTTGTCGTTGATCCCCCGCAGCAGCACGCACTGGTTATTCACCGGAATACCTGCCCGCAGCAGTTTATCGCAGGCCCTGGCAGATTCAGGGGTGATCTCATTTGGATGATTGAAATGGGTGTTAAACCATATCGGGCCGTATTTGGACAACATATCGCACAGCTCATCATCAATACGCTGCGGGAGCACCACCGGATAGCGCGAGCCGATGCGGATAATCTCCACATGCTCGATTTTCCGCAATTCGGAAAGGACTTTCTCCAACCTCTGGGTGGAAAGAGTAAGCACGTCCCCCCCGGAGACAATTACATCCCTGACCTTCGGGTTATTGCGGATATAGCCCATTATCCGGTCGATATCTTCTTGCTGGCGGACCCATCCGCCGCTGTGCCATTCCCTTTTCCGGGTGCAGTGACGGCAAAACATGGGACAGATATCAGTAAGGACCATCAGTGCCCGGTCCGGGTACCGGTGGACTAATCCGGGAACAACGGAATCTCTCTCCTCTTCCAGGGGGTCAGCCTCACCCATATCAGCCATGGATATTTCTTCAAAACAGGGTACGGATTGTTTTCTGATAGGGTCGTTTTTATCTTCCGGATGAATCAATGAAAGATAGTACGGAGTGATAGAGAAGGGGTATTTACTGATAACCAGCTCTAACTGCGCTTTTTCTCTGGATGAAATGGGGATGTACCTGGCCAGGTCTTCAATCCTGGTAATGCGGTTGCGGAACTGCCATTTCCAGTCGTTCCAGTCCTTTTCGGGGACATGACTGAAAAACCTTTCTTTAATGGTTAAATTACAAATACTTGGGGGCTCTTCTTCCTCGTCTACCCCCGTATTGGTGCAAAGACTGCCGGAAGGGGGCTCTGTTTCGGCCTGAATCAAAGACTCGGCATTGTTGGATGATGATGCTGACACTTTATCTCCTCTTTATAATAATTTATTTACCCTTAAATATCTTGTTAAATAAATATCACTATTTGAAGCTAATGTCAAGTATTTTTCAGAGGTACTTTTGGGAGGTATTTTAGGCATATTTTGAGGGGTATTTTTTCTCTGACAATTGGGTGTATTTAGAGGACTTCCGGCAGGTTCTATGAGAGTGCCTGGCAAGCTGTCAA
>CAZELW010000062.1:0-7790 GCA_964513135.1 uncultured Dehalococcoidales bacterium | reverse complement strand
TTTTTGTGATTTCTCGGGCATCCGGGATTATGCCATGCTGGAAGAGTCAGGTGGAATACAATGGCCTTTTCCTGAGGGAACTGTCAATACCGATAAGGAAAGGCACCTGTTTGGTGATGGCGTCTTCTGCCATCCGGATGGAAAAGCCCGGTTTATATTCGAAGATGTCCGGGACCCCTATGAGTTGGCCGGCCAGGAGTATCCCTATATCCTTATGACGGGTCGAGGCTCCGTCTCTCAATGGCATACTCTGACCCGAACGGATCGCGCCCCTCTCCTCAAACGGATGTCGCCGGACCCCGATTACGTCGAGATCAGTGCTCAGGATGCCGAAAAACTGGGGGTTGCCCCGAATACACCGGTGCTGGTTTCCTCCCGGAACGGCGAGGCCAGGGCCCGGGTCAAAATCTCTGAGGGAATGCAACCGGGCCGGGTATTTATGCCGATGCATTATGCGCAGACGAATAATTTGACCGTGTCTTCCTTCGATACCTATTCTCGGCAGCCCTCCTTTAAATATACCGTGGTGAGTATTAAACCTGCGGCATAACGGCTTGAATCCCGGACTGCAATCCGATTGATGATATCAGGACCGGAGGCTGTGCTGCCGGCTGGGTATTTTAGCATTAATAATGGGAGTAACTGACATGCAGGCAAATACCGAAAATCTTTACTCAAAACCTTTAGAGCTAAGCGGGATGGTAGGCTATCAGGCCGGTTCCGTGGTCAGCCGGACTATTATCGAAAAGCAGGCCGGTACTGTTACTCTGTTCGCCTTCAGCCAGGGACAGGGACTGAGTGAGCACACCGCCCCGTTTGATGCTCTGGTCTACCTGCTTGATGGCGAAGCCGATATCACGATTTCCGGAAAAAGTCATCGGCTAAAAGAGGGTGAAATGATCATCATGCCGGCCAATGAACCTCATGCCCTGAGGGCAATCACACAATTCAAGATGCTGCTGGTAATGGTAAAGTCTCTATAATCGGTCCTTCCGGAATTTGCCAATCCG
Source organism: uncultured Dehalococcoidales bacterium (assembly GCA_964513135.1). Classification (GTDB taxonomy): domain Bacteria; phylum Chloroflexota; class Dehalococcoidia; order Dehalococcoidales; family UBA3254; genus CAZELW01. Next base: position 6,780 of record CAZELW010000062.1, on the reverse strand, counting down.
GCTAAGGTAGTATCCGTGATAGGTTAACCGGCACATAAACCATTTATGCCGGGGCCCACTGTGCCGTTCCGGCGCAAGTTGGAATCTGCCGGTCTCTCCATTTCGATCGCTGGTCCGGATAGGGCGGCCGGCGGCAGATCCCTGCAAAGAGAGCCGTAAGATACCGCCCTGCTGTGCTGCCGCTGCTCTTCGGCTATACAAGGAAAGCCTTATCGCTATACTATATGCTAGAATATGAGCAAGAGCGGGTATTGAAGAGCTGAGGAAACAGGAGACAGGAATGAAAGAACTGGGGACTACTCGCATCGGAAATACGGTATTCAGATGGGGAGAGCGCACTTATGTAATGGGTATTATCAATCTCTCACCTGACTCTTTTTCCGGTGACGGGCTGACCGGACCTGAATCCGCACTGAACCAGGCCCTCCGTATGGTCGATGAAGGGGCCGATATCCTGGATATCGGAGGCGAGTCCACTCGTCCCGGTTTCAAGCCGGTCACGGCAGAGGAAGAGATCAAACGCGTAATCCCGGCTGTCGAAAAGATCGCCGGGAAGGTGTCAGTGCCCATCAGCATAGATAGCTATAAATATGATGTGGTCCGCCTGGCGCTGGAGGCCGGAGCCTCTATCATCAACGACCAGTGGGGACTAAAAAAGGATATCCGGCTCGCTGAGTTGGCCGCTGCCAAGCAGGCGCCGATCATCCTGATGAGCAATCAGCGCGATAAAGGCGCTTTCGATCCCAATATCAAGAGAGATACGGCATTTTACGATAACATTATGGCCGAACTCGTTTCTTCGCTTCAGGAGAGCATGAGTAAGGCCCGGCAGGCCGGAGTGCCGTGGGAAAATATCATTATCGATCCGGGGCTTGGTTTCGGCAAGACCTGGAAATACGACCTTTGGATTATCCGCCGGCTGGATGACCTGAAGATACTGGAAAGACCGATCTTGCTGGGACCATCTCGGAAATCGTTCATCAAGATGATCCTGGACGTGCCGCCGGAGGAACGGGTGGAGGGCACCGCGGCGGCGGTGGCGATCGGCATTGCCAGAGGCGCGGATATCGTGCGCGTGCATGATGTGAGACCCATCGTCCGGGTCTGTAAAGTAAGCGATGCCATCATCCGGGGAGGTTAACGGCACCGGGATGTCCCGTTCAACCGGCATTGGTAAAGTTAAAGGTTCTTCCGTCCATAATGGCGTCAGTCGCCATCCAGTAACGTTTGGCATGCTGGAGGGAGGCATAGTCCGGCAAAGAATGTCCGGCATAGTTATAAAAAGACCTGGAGTTGAGACAGGATAAGGATTGACCATTAAAGACCGGGAAACCGGAAAAGGAGGAGGAGTTTTCATCATGGCAGATATCAGGATCGAGAAACTGGCCGATTTACTGGTGAACTATTCGGTAGGGGTGAAAAAAGGAGACAAGGTGGTCATACAGGGTGAATCCCCGGCCGAGCCTCTTTTGAAAGAGATTTATATCAAGGTGCTTCAAGCGGGGGGAAATCCTTATCTTATGTCTACGCCCGCCGGGCTGGACGAACTGTTTTACCGGCACGCTTCGGATGAGCAAATCCAGCATATTCCGCCGCCTACCAGGCTTATCTTTGAAACCTATGATGTTCGGATTTCTATCAACGGAGATCTGAATACCAAAGAGCTGAATAATGTTCCTCCTGATAAACTGGTGCTGAGCCAGCGGGCCAGGGCTGGCATCATGAAAACATTCCTGGATCGCGCAGCAAGAGGAGAATTGCGCTGGACTTTTGCGCAGTTCCCTACCAGCGCCTATGCCCAGGATGCCGAAATGGGACAGTTGGAGTATGAGGACTTTGTCTACAACGCCTGTCTGGGCGACATTAACGACCCCATTGGCTACTGGAAGAGTTTCTCAGCCTGGCAGCAGAAGATCGTAGACTGGTTGAAAAGGAAAAAACAGGTGCATGTCACGGCTCCGGAAACCGACTTGAAATTCAGTGTGGAGGACCGTGTCTTTATGAACTGCGACGGGCATGAGAATATGCCGGACGGAGAGGTTTTCACCGGACCGGTCGAGGACTCCATGGAGGGCCAGGTTTACTTTTCCTATCCTACTATTTACAATGGACGCGAAGTCAACGGGGTACGCCTCTGGTTTCAGGGTGGTAAAGTGGTCAAAGCCACCGCGGAAAAGGGCCAGGACTTTCTTCTGAAGACCCTGGATACCGATGAAGGCGCCCGGAGAGTCGGTGAGTTTTCTTTCGGGACCAACCGGGGCATCGACCGGTTTACACGACAGATTCTTTACGATGAAAAAATAAGCGGTAGTTTTCACATGGCGCTGGGCGCCAGCTATCCGGAGACCGGGGGCAAGAATGTGTCTGCCATTCACTGGGACATGATTTGCGACATGCGCCGTGGAGGAAAGGTTACAATAGATGGAGATCTTTTGGATCAGGACGGAGAATTTGTAATTCCGCTATAGGAGCAGCAGCATGAAATTCACAGAAGGAAAACTGGGACGGGTTTTCATCGTCCGCCTGGAGGAAGGGGACCGGATACCCGAATGCATTGAAAAATTTGCCTGGGAACATGGCATATCTGTCGGACAGGTTATCCTGCTGGGTGGAATCGGCAGAGGACAGGTAGTGGTAGGGCCCCGCTGGTCTGAGAAGTCAGCCCCGGAGCCGATGCTTTTACCGGTAGATGGGGCCCACGAGACGGTAGGAGCCGGCATACTGGCGCCCGGCGAAGATGGCAGGCCTGTGCTGCATATTCATGCTGCCCTGGGGCGGTCAGGACAGACCCTGACCGGCTGTTTACGGCCGGGCGTCGAAACCTGGCTGGTTGGAGAGGTTGTCATCTATGAAATCACCGGGTCTGCCGCCAGGCGTATAAAGGATGACAAAACTGGCTTTGTTCTACTCGATGCAGGGACCGGTCTTTGATTGTGTTACACAGGCAAATCATGATATGATACTCTTGTAAGAATTCTCTCATGGAGTTGAAACAAGGTGGACGAATCAACTAGAGCACTTATACTGCTTATATTAGTACTTCTCCTTCTCTTGGCACTGGCATTTATTGGTTCCCAATTTCTCATGAAGCGGGCGATCAATACCGTCATCAAAGGGTTCCGCGACAGACAGGCCCTGACCCCTGAGTCTGCGGTGACCGCTGACGAGCTGGGGTATAAAAGAAAATTGTTCCAGATGAACGGACTGCGAGATTACAAACCCAATGCCTTGCAGCTATTGATGAGAACCAACATCGTTCAGATGACCGAAGAAGGAAAGCTATATCTTTCGGAAGAAGCTCTCTCACAGACCAGGTTAGCTCAGAAGCGTTAGCATGCATCAAGGGACTGGTCTTAATCAAGGATCGGTCCCTTTATCACCATCACTCCAGGACGTCCTTTCGATTGCCTGCGGTTGCTCTGCTCATGGTCTATTTCTTGCGCTGAAGTCCATGCGCAGATGTTTCCAAAGATGCTGCTTTTCGCTATAATAAAGTGGAATTAAATTCGAATACAGATTGCCTCGGTGTTCACACTCGGGTTATCAAAAAGGGGGATTCATTTGCCTAAGAAGAAAGCGGAAAAACCACAGCGCGAAGTCACCCGGCGGCAGTTGTCTCACTGGCAGCGCGAAAACCGGCTTCAGCGCATTGTCATGATAGCGGGTCTGGTTGTCGTTCTCTCTATCTTTGTGGTAGTGGGCACCGGTCTTTACATGAACAAATTCCGGCCGCTGAATGCAGTTGTAGTCAAGGCGGGCGGTACCGAATATAATATGGACTACTTCATTAACATGCTGGCCTTCTATGGACGTACCATGGACCCACAGTATTTGCCATATTTCACCGACTCAGTAGCGCAACAGATCGCCCGTAATAAAATTTTCACTGACGAAGCTGCTAAGCCTCCTATAGGCATCACAGTCACCGATGCCGAGATCGATGCGGCAATCAAGGAACAGGAACTAACCAACGATAAGACCCGCAGAGATGCCGTTCGAGCTGAATTGCTTCATAAAAAACTGACCGATGAGTATTTCGATAAGATAGTGCCGGCTTCCGGTGAGCAAAGACAGGTCTGGGCAATGCTGCTGGAAAGCAATAGCCAGCTTGAAGCCATTGCTGGTAGAATCAATAGCGGTGAAAAGTTCGCTGATATAGCCGCCGAGCTGTCTCTCGACCCGGCTACCAAAGAAAAGAAAGGGGATCTGGGCTGGCTGCCGAAGGGAGTCTTGCCTTTGGTTATCGGCAGCGGCCAGCTTCTGGAAGACCGCATTTTCCAGAGCGATTTCCCGATAGATAACCTGAATGCAGTTGATGACGCCGAAGTATATAAATATGTCGGTTATTGGCTCTTTAAGGTAACCGAGACCAATGCTGAAACCGCAGAAGCCCATGTTTTCGCCATGCTGCTGCCCAGCGAAGAACAAGCCCTGGTGATCAAGGCTAAACTGGACGCCGGGGAAGATTTCGTAACCCTGGCGAAAGCAAACTCGCTGTGGACCGGGGCTGCAGAAAACGGGGGAGATCTAGGATTTATCAAGGCCGGGACACTGAGCGATGCAGCCGATGCAGTCCTTTTCCCTGAAGATACCGCCCAGTCTTTACCGCTGAATCAGGTCAGCGGTCCGGTCCAGGATACCGAACAGTATACCCGGGGTGGCGTCTGGCTGGTACAGTTGATTGCCGTCAACCCTGATATGGCTATTGAGGGCGATAACCGGACTCTTCTTGTCAATAATGCTCTGATAGAGTGGCAGAACCAGACGTGGGAGGAAAATCAGAGTAATTACGAGATACTTTTAACCGATGAACAGAAGGCTTACGCAGTTCAAGAAGCGATGAACCGCTAGGCAAAACACGAGGAAATGATGGATAGAAAAAGCATCGGCGTAGGCTTGATGGGATTGGGCGTCATCAGCGGGCAGGTTGCCCGGGTGTTGCGGGATAAACAAGACCTGTTGGCCGAACAGGTGGGAATCCCTCTGGAACTAAAAAAAATCAAGGTCTTGCCGCAGGACTTGCAGCGCCCATTGGCCAAAGAGTTCGATCCGGCGCTTTTTACTACCGATGAAGATGATTTTTTTGCCACTCCTGGAATAGATATCGTAGTCGAAGCCATCGGCGGTGAGCATCCTGCATTTGAATACCATCAAAGAGCCTTATCAGCCGGGAAACACGTGGTGACCTCCAACAAAGAGGTCATAGCTAAACGTGGAGCCGATCTGTTCACTTTGGCCCGGAAACATCAGGTCAATATACGTTATGAGGCCAGTGTCGGAGGAGGAATCCCGCTTATCAACCCTTTCCTGTTCGACCTGGTGGCTAATAAGATCAACGGCATTTATGCCATTATCAACGGCACCACCAACTACATACTTACCCGAATGGCAAATGAAGGCGCTGATTTCTCGGCCGTCCTGAAAAACGCCCAGGAACTGGGCTATGCCGAAGCTAACCCGCGGGATGATGTAGAAGGGATCGACGCTACCTACAAGCTGGCTATCCTCTCCTCTCTGGCTTTTCATACCCGCGTCCGGCCGGATGACATCCATCATGAAGGTATTTCCCGGCTGAGCAGCCGCGATTTCCGTTATGCTCAGGAACTGGGATTTGCCATTAAGCTGCTGGCAATCGCCAAGCAGGACGACAAATGGATCGAGGTGAGGGTGCACCCGGTCATGATTTCCATTGATTCTTTACTGGCCAGGGTAGACGGGGTCTATAACGCCGTTCTGGTGGAAGGCGACCTGGTAGGCAACGTGCTTTTCTATGGGAGAGGCGCCGGACCTGACCCTACCAGCAGCGCGGTGGTTGCGGATATCATATCCATAGCCCAGGATATCGGTCTTTCGCTGGGAACGCGGATCAAATGGATGCCTAAAAAGAAAAATATCAAGCCGATGGCGGAGGTCGTCACTCGTTACTATATCCGGATGACGGTAGCTGACCAGGCGGGGGTTTTAGCTCAAATTACCCGTGTGTTTGGCGATAATCAGATCAGCATCTCAGCCTGTATCCAGAAAGAGACCGATCTGGCGGCGCAGACAACCGAGATCGTAATCACCACTCATCCGGCTAACGAGGCCGCCATCCAAAAAGCCATTGCTGAGATGGCAGAATTAAAAGTAGTAAAAGAGATCAGCAATTTTATCCGGGTGGAGGATTTATAAAACCTATGTCTAAGTCCGGAGTCCTTTTCAAATACAAGGAACATTTACCCATTACTTCTCAAACACCTATGTTTACTATGGGAGAGGGAGATACCCCGCTGGTTAAATGCAACGTTCTGGCGCAGCAGGTGGGCTGCGCAGAGTTGTATTTTAAACTGGAAGGCTGCAACCCCACCGGCTCGTTCAAAGACCGGGGCATGGTGATGGCTATCGCCAAAGCCATGGAAGAAGGCAGCAAAGCGGTCATGTGCGCCTCTACCGGCAATACCAGCGCTTCGGCGGCAGCCTATGCCGCCTATAACGGCTTGCAGCCGATAATCATCATCCCCAAAGGCAAAATCGCCCTGGGCAAGCTGGCCCAGGCTATTGTCTTCGGGGCCAAGATAGTGATGATCGACGGCAATTTTGACGAAGCTTTAAAAGCTGTCCGGGCGCTTACCGAAAAGCATCCGGTAGCACTGGTTAATTCGATTAACCCCTACCGCATCGAAGGGCAGAAAACAGCCGCTTTCGAAATCGTTGACTACCTGGGAGAAGCTCCCGATTATCTATTCATCCCGGTGGGAGATCGGAAGAGCACACGTCTGAACTCCAGTCACCGCTCATTAT